>CBDTXT010000093.1:0-9101 GCA_965364465.1 uncultured Chromatiaceae bacterium | reverse complement strand
GATCAGCGTGCCCCGCGGAGCGCGCTATCGGGCACCGGGCGACCCGCAGCCGCATCCGCCGATCCTTCGCGACATAGGCCGTGCGGCCAGGGCCATATCGTGGGCCCGGCGTCGGAGTTGGAAACCTTAGCCGTGCTCGCTGAAAGCAGGCCCCAGCAACCGCTGCAGCACCTGCAACAGAACGCCTGATTGATCAGTCGGCCCGTCACCGTCCGGATGCCAAGCGCGCCATGATCTACGCACGGTGGGACCTTCACACGCAAGCGTGCGCCCTGCCGGGCGCACCAAGTAAAAAGGCCGCACCCGAGGGTGCGGCCCTTGTCGTCATCGCGCAGTGTCGGTTTACTGCGTGAGGATCTCGACGCGACGGTTCATCGAGCGACCCTCGCTGGTGCTGTTGTCAGCGACCGGCGAAGACTCACCCATGCCCTTCACAGTCAGCATCGACGGGTTCACGCCCTGGCCCACCAGGTAGTCGGCGACGGCCTGCGCGCGGCGCTCCGACAGGCCCTGGTTGTACTCTTCGGTACCGATGCTGTCGGTGTGGCCGACGATCTGCAGCATCTCGTTACCCTTCGATGCGGCGACTTTCGCAGCCACCTCGTCGAGGTCGGCCTCCATTGCCGGCTTGAGCTCGGCACTGTCGAAGTCGAAGTGGTCCTTCGTGATCTGCATCATCAGGCTGGCCATGATCTCGCAGCCGTCTGCATCGACCTTCGCGCCTGCCGGGGTGCCCGGGCACTTGTCGAGGTAGTCCGGCACACCGTCACCGTCGCTGTCCAGCGGACAACCGACCTCGTCGACCGCGACCCCCTGCGGGGTGTCGGGACACTGGTCCTGGTCGTCCGGCACGCCGTCGCCGTCAGAATCCTTCACGCCACAGTTGGCGGTCGTATCCGTACCGCCCACTGCGTTCCAGCACTCGCCGTAGTTGTTCACAACGCCCGTACCACTCGCCCCGGTCACGAACGGACCTTCGTCTGCGGCCTGTACGGCAGCTGCCGACAGTCCGACGACTAGGCTCACTGGCGCCAGCATCGCAGCGATCTTGTTCTTACCCGCACTTTCAAACATGTTGTTCCTCCCCAGGATCGTCGAAATCAATCGCGGAAATTTTGTTGCTTAAAGAGAATCAGCCAGCGAACCGTCACCAGTACGAACTAATAAAAACTGACTCCAACACGCGCATTAAACCAGCAATTTCTGGAACTGCAAGCCCTACGCACAAAAATCGTCCATCAAATCATCAATTAACAGCTTAGGCAGAGCCGATTGTCCGTCGACAGGCGTCGATTGCTAAGATTCCCGGCTTGGCAAATGGCTGGAGTGGCCTTGTACCAGAATCGTTTATTGACCGGCGCACTGTTCATTGTCGCCGCCGAACTGATGTTCGCGCTGATGGGCGCCAGTATCCGTCAGGTATCGGGCGACCTGAACAACGGCGTCGTGGTGTTTGCGCGCAATCTGGTCGGCCTGTTGCTGTTGGCGACGCTGACCAGCCGAACCGGCGTCCGGGGGCTGCAGACAGCGGTCCCGCATCTGCACCTGCTGCGAGGGCTAGCCGGTCTGGGGGCGATGTACTGCTTCTTTTACGCGATCGCACACATGCCGCTGGCCGACGCGATGCTGCTGAAGCTGAGCGCCCCCCTGTTCATGCCGCTCGTCGCCCTGCTTTGGCTGCAAGAACGCTTTACCTGGCATGTCGTGGCGGCGCTCGCGATCGGCTTCGCCGGCGTCGGCGTCATCCTGGTACCCGATTTCGGGGAGGTTGCGCCGGTTGCCGCGGTCGCGCTGCTCGGCGGCCTGCTCGCCGCGGTCGCGAAGGTTACGGTACGCCGGCTGTCCAGGTCGGAACCCGCCGAGCGAACGGTTTTCTACTTTGCAGCGATCGGCAGCTGTGTCTCGCTGCTGCCGCTCTTTTGGCTTTGGCGGATGCCGACCCCAGGGCAGTTGCTGTGGCTGCTCGTGCTGGGCTGTTTCGCAACGGCGGGCCAGTTGCTGCTGACCCGAGGCATGGCATGCGCGCCGGCCGCACGACTGGGGCCTTTTGCGTTCTTCTCGGTAATCTTCGGTGCCGTCCTGGGCTGGCTGTTCTGGGACGAGTTACTCGGCTGGCCGAATCTGCTCGGCAGCCTGCTGGTGTTGACCTCCGCGCTGCTCGTCGGCCGCGGCATGCCGCAGCAGGCCCCGCTGCCGGTGGGTGCGCGGTGACCGGCACCCGGCCTCTGCTCAAACTGCCGGCAGGCATCAGCCGCGAGACCTTTCTGCGCGACTACTGGCAGCAGCGCCCACTGCTGATGCGTCGGGCACTGCCGCCCGACGGCTTTCCACTCGAACCCGAAACGCTCGCTGGCCTGGCCTGTGAGGAGACGTTCGAATCGCGGCTGCTCATCGAGCCCAGGCCGGGCGAATGGGAGCTGCGCCACGGGCCCTTCGACGCTGACGACTTCGCGGCGCTGCCGGAGGCCCACTGGACGCTGCTGGTGCAGGATGTCGACAAGTACCTGCCCGCAGTGGCGCAGTTGATCGATGCCTTCGATTTCGTACCGAGCTGGCGGATCGACGACATCATGGTCAGTTACGCCAGCGATCAGGGAGGCGTCGGCCCGCACAGCGACGCCTACGACGTCTTCCTGATGCAGGGGCTCGGCAGCCGCCGCTGGCGATTGAGTCGCGACGACTACAGCGACGACGACCTGATCAGCGGACTGGAACAGCGCATACTCGCCCGCTTCGAAACCGATACGGAGTGGCTGTTGGAGGCCGGCGACGTGCTCTACCTGCCGCCGGGCGTCGCGCACTGGGGCGTCGCCGAGGGTGCGTGCATGACCTACTCGCTCGGGTTTCGCGCCCCCAGCCAGCAGGAACTGGCAGCCGATTGGTTCCAGCATCTGGTCGCGCTCGCCGGCCAGCAACGCCTCAGCGACCCGCCGGATCTAGCATCCGGCCGTCTCGCGGAACTCGGTGCCGGTCTGCAGCAGGCCGCCGCGAATCTGATGGCCGGCCTGCCCGGGCCCGGTTCCGAGGAATTCCAGATCTGGCTGGGACGCTATCTCACCGAGCCCAAGCCACAGTTCCAGATCCTGCCGCCGGATGATCACTGGGAGCACACCCGGCTACGGCACTGGGTCGCCCAGGGGTCGGGCCTGGCCCGCCACCCCTTCGCCAGGGTCACCTGGAGCAAGCTCGGCAGGGACAGGATTGCGCTGTTCTGCCAGGGCGAGGCACGGCTGCTCCCGGCCGATGCGGGCCCGGCGGTATGTCTGATCGCGGAGCAGCGCCGACTGCCGGCCGCGACGCTCTCGGAGCTCCTGCAAAGCGTACCGGACAGTGCGTCACTGTTGGTCGAACTGCTAAACGGCGGCATCCTCGAGCCGATACCTCAGGAATGACCGGCTGGCGAATCCAGAATGTCGCAGGGGAGGCTCAGCGTGACGCGTTGCTCGACATTCGCTTCCGGGTGTTCGTCGACGAACAGGGTGTGCCGGCCGAACTCGAACACGATGCACAGGACGCGCTTGCACTGCACCTGTTGGCCCGCACACGCGACGGGGTAGCTTTCGCGACGGCACGCATGCTCGACGACGGCCATATCGGACGCATCGCGGTACTGCCCGCTTGGCGCGGGCGCGGTGTCGGTAGCGCCCTGCTCGAGGCGTTGATCGACATCGCGCATCGCCGGGGAATCCCCGCGGTCTACCTGCATGCACAATGCCGCGCGGAGGCCTTTTACCGACGCCTGGGGTTCGTCGCGGAGGGCGGGATATTCGACGACGCGGGCATCGCGCATCGCAGGATGTCGCTGCGACTGCCGGCCCATGACGGCTAAACTTGGCAGCACCAACTGACGATAGCCTGGATTGGCCATGTCATTCAGAGACCCGATGAAACAGCTGTTCTTGATCTTCCTGACCTTCTTCGCGACTGCGGTGTGGGGCGCACCGCCCCGGGTCGAGGTGATCGAGGTCCGCAGCCAGCCGGCCGCCGACCTGCTAGACAGCATCCAACCTCTGCTCGGCCAGCACAGCAGCGTGTCTGCGTATCACGACAAGCTGATCGTCAACGGCACCCCGGACGAGATTGCCGCGGTCCGTTCGCTGCTGGCCAGCCTGGATCGTCCGTCACGGCGCCTGATCATCGAGGTCCGCCAGGGCGGCGGCCAATCCGTTTCGACCCAGGGCCTCGGCTATGGGGTCAATACCGGAAGCCTGCAGATCGGCCGCGCCCCGCCCCAGCCCGGCGCAAGCCTGAGCCTGCAGGATGCCCGAACCCGTTCAGACGGCGACAGCCTGCAGCGGGTGCAGGCGCTGGACGGCCGTCCGGCGCTGATCCGCACCGGGCAGTCGGTACCCGTTTACCAGGGCCAACCCCGGTGGTACGGCCATCGCGTCGCACCCGGCTACAGCGTCGACTACCGGGATGTGAGCACCGGTTTTTATGCCCTGCCCCGCGTGCACGGCAACCAGGTCACGATCGAGGTCTACCAGCAAAGCCAGCGCAGCGCAGGCCGTGGCCGATTCGACAACCAACAGGCATCGAGCATGCTGCGCGGCCGGCTGGGCGAGTGGCTGACACTCGGCTCGATCGGCGGGGAGGATGCGGCCAGCAGTAACCGTATCGGGCTGCACGCGCAGACCCAGCGTCGGCAGGACACGCTGATCGAACTTCGGGTGGTCGCGCTCGACTGAGGGTTCAGGCGCCGGGCGTTGCGACGCGCCAGGTGGTCAACAGGCGTTCGCGATTCGCCTCGAGCCACTGCACGGCCATGATCACGCTCGTCGAGTTCAGGCGCCGGTACAATTCGCCGAGCGCGTCACTGCGCGCCATCGTCAGTACGCGCATTTCCTCGCCCTCGTGCGCGAGGCCATGCACACCACCGGCGTCGCCGGCATCCACCCAACCGCAATACAGATTGATCCGCTCGACCGACATCCCCGGACTGACGAAGAACTCACCGATGTGGGTCAGGGCCTTTAGCGCGCAGCCGGTCTCCTCGATCACCTCGCGACGCGCCACCTGCTCCGGCGTCTCATGGGTGGTATCGCAGAAGCCGGAGACGGTCTCCAGGCTCCAAGGGGGGTCCGCGTTGCCCATCAACCCGACCCGGAACTGTTCGACCAGCACCACCCGATCCAGCCGCGGGTCGTAAAGCAGCACAGACACGGCGGCGATGCTTTCAATACGCTCACGCACGATCGCCGGGCACCAGCCGCCGTGGAAACTGCTGTGCCGCAACCGGTAGCGGCTCATGCGGAAGAAACCGTCAGACACCGTCTCCTGGCTGACGATCTCGTAGACCTTGGCCATCGCGCACCCAGTAAAAAGCCCGCTCGAAAAAGCGGGCTTCATTATGCCTGAACCGCCGCCCGGGCTCAGCTCAGCGACTGATAATAGTCGATCAGGATCTGCGCCACCTCCGGGCGAGAGAACTCCTTCGGCGGTGCCTCACCCCTGCCCAGCATCTCACGCACCTTGGTGCCCGAGAGCAGGATGAAGTCTTCTTTGCTGTGGTCCGGCGCCTCGCGCATCATCACCACCTTGTTGAGTTTCTTCGACCAAGCGGTGTGGTCGGCCTTGAAGATCTCGATCTCCATCGCACCGGCCGGCACTTCTTCGTCGAAGATGGTCTGCGCATCGAACGCACCGTAGTAATCGCCGACGCCGGCGTGGTCGCGGCCGATGATGAAGTGGGTCGCACCCATGTTCTGACGGAAGTAGGCATGCAGCACGGCCTCGCGCGGCCCGGCATAGAGCATGTCGAATCCATAGCCGGTCACCATCGCACTGTTCGGCGGGAAATACAGCTCGACCATCTTGCGGATCGCGGCATCACGCACCGGCGCAGGAATGTCGCCTGGCTTCAGCTTGCCGAGCAGCATGTGGATAACCAGGCCGTCGCAGCCGAGACGATCCATCGCCATGTGACAGAGCTCCTCGTGGGCGAGGTGCATTGGGTTACGCGTCTGGAACGCGACCACCTTCTTCCAGCCACGCTCGGCAATCTCGTTGCGGATTTCCACCGCAGTGCGGAAGGTATCCGGGAAGTCGGTGATGAAGTATGAGAAGTTCAGCACCTGGATCGGACCGGAGATGGCGACGCGACCCTGAGCATTGAACGCGGCAACACCAGGGTGCTCCGGGTCGGTGGTACGGTAGACCTTTTCCGTCATCACCCGCATCTGGTCGTCCGAGACCTCCTCGATGGCCTCGACGTCCATGATCGCCAGCACCGGGTTGCCCTCGACGTTCGGATCACGCAGCGCGATGCGCTTGGACTCACTGATGGCCCGCTCGACCAGGCACATCACCGGCACCGGGAAGAAGGAGCCGTCGGTCAGCGTCATCTTCTGCGCGGCGCCCATCGCGTCGGCGACATTCATGAAACCGGGCAACGGGCTGAAGTAACCGGCACCCATCATCACCGCATTGCCGGCGGCCTGGGAGCTGATCACGACGGAGGGCAGGGTCTCGGCCTCGCGGGTGAGCGCATCGTGCTTGTCCGAGTCATAGACGAACAAGGGATGCAGGGAATCGGAACCGACTGGCTTGATCATTCGGGAGTCTCCTGGATGCATTGCCGCGGGGTGGCCCGGCCGGCCTCTCCCACGAGGTTGGATATTATCCGTAAGCCGTTGTTTTCATTAACAACCGGCCAACTACATTCGGATAACCTTATAAAATTGAGGCGTTAAGCTATCAAACCTTGAACGGCGACGTGCAATGGTTCTTTTTATGTAGCGTTAAGTTTTTCCCAGACCGACCGCGCGTGCGAGTGCGCTTTCCACCTCGGCATTGATCGAAGCCAGACGCGCGGCCGGATCGTCTGCGGCCGTTACCGGCCGCCCGATCACGAGATAGCTGGCACCGGCCGCGATCGCGTCTGCCGGTGTCATAATGCGTCGTTGATCGTCTGAGGCGGCCCCGACGGGCCGCACGCCCGGCGTCACGAGAAGAAAATCGGCGGCGCGCTCTGCGCGCAGCGCCCGGACCTCGCGCGGCGAACAGACCACGCCGTCCATGCCGCAGCCCTCGGCCAATGCCGCCAGTCTTCGCACATTGTCGGCCGCGCTGCCGCTGAAACCGATCTCTCCGATCTCATCCTGGCCGATACTGGTCAGCACGGTAACCGCGATCAACAGCGGCGGTTCGGCGAGCTGCGCCAGACGTTCGGCCGCGGCGTCCATCATCCGGCGCCCACCGGACGCATGCAGGTTGACCATCCAGACCCCGAGGTCGGCCGCCGCCGCACAGGCCGCCGCAACCGTGTTCGGAATATCGTGATACTTGAGGTCGAGGAAGACATCGAAACCTGCCGACACAACCCGCTCGACGAACGCGGGGCCGGCTCGGGTGAACAGCTCCTTGCCGATCTTGAGCCGGCAGGTGGCCGGATCGAGTCTGGACAACAGTGCCAGCGCCGGTTCGACGGCCGGAAAATCGAGCGCAACGACCACGCGGGGATTGGCTGTACTCATCATTCGGTCACTCTGCTCCGTGTTTCGTGCAACGGTCCCCGTGGGATCAGACCCCCGCCTCGCAGCCCGCCTTGCGCTTGATCGTGCCCCATTGACGGCAGCTCGGGCACTGCCAATGCAGGGTCTTCGCGGCGAAACCGCAGTTGCCGCACTGGTAAAGCGGCTTCTGTTCCAGCAGCCGGCGTACGTGCGGACGCAGCCCCTCCAGGAAGCGCGAGCATTGGCTGTCCGGCATGCGCGCATTCAGCTCGATGCTGCGAAGCAGCAGCGTAAGGCTCGGGGTACGCGCCAGCTGCTCGGCAAGAAAGTCGGCCGCCTCGACGTCGCCCTCTTCCTCTCTTACCAGCTCCGCCAGCGCGAGTTCCGCACCCATGCCGGGATGATCGGCGGCCACCTCCTGCAGGTAGGCGCGCAGCGCCTGCAAGTCACCGAGGTGTCGGAAGCACGCGACGAGTTCCGACAATACCTCCGGTAGATAGGCCGGATCCTGCTCGACCGTCTGGCGCAGCAGCCGCACAGCAGACGGGTAGTCGCCCTGTGATGCCGCGAACTGCGCCTGCAAGTGATTGGCCCTGACGAAGCCCCGGTTGCTCGCGAGCGCCTTCTTCAGCTGGGCGCTGGCATCCGCGATCCGACCCTCGGCCTTCGCGGCAATCGCCAGCTCACAGCGATAGTGCGATTTCTGCAGCAGCATCTTGCGGCCACTGATCGCCTCGAGCTGGTCCGCCACCTCCAGACAGGCCTGCCAGTCACTCTCCTTCTCGTAGATCACGAGCAGGTTCCTGAGTGCCGGCTGCACATGCAGCTTGGTTTCCTTCAGCTCGCGGAACAGATTTTCCGCGCGATCGAACAGCCCGGCGCGCATGTAGTCCTGTCCAAGCTCGAGCAGGGCCTGCGCGCGCTGTTCGCGGGTCAGGGCCGGCCGCGCTATCAGGTTCTGGTGGATCCGGATCGCGCGCTCGACCTCGCCCCTGCGGCGGAACAGATTGCCCAGCGCAAGATGTGTTTCGACCGTATCGCTGTCGACCTCGAGCATTTCGACGAAGGCGTCGATGGCCTTGTCGGGTTCCTCGTTGAGCAGGTGGTTGAGACCACGGAAATAGACCGGACCCGCCTCTCCCGGACGGGTCTCTTTGTCCGGTTGCGAGCTGCCGCGCGCCGCCAGCCAGCCGGAGAAAGCCGCCACGGGCAGCAGAAGTAGGAGTAGTTCCTGCATCGGGTCAGCGTCCCTTGACGGGCATGGTCCGCAGATTCCGGACCTCTTCGTTGACCAGCCGCGCCTTGCGCCTCAGCTCCGTGTTTTCCTTGCGCACCCGCATCGAATAGAGCACGCCGGTCAGACCACCGAGCAGCATGCCGAGACCGAGCGCCAGCAGCACCAGTAGGGACAGAGGCAACTGTGGCGTCATGAAATACAGGTCGACGGTCACCGGTGTGTCGTTGACGATTGCAAAGCTGGCCCCGATGACCATGAAAATCAACAACAACAGCAGCTTGATGACGAGCAAGTTATCTCCCTCTGCACAATGATTCGCGCCTACCCGATAGCGCCTCATCATAGCAAGGAAAGGGCATGCGAAGTGACGCCCGGGCCGCAGGCCCCAGGCAACGACCGCCGGTCAGGCG
>CBDTXT010000092.1:0-9104 GCA_965364465.1 uncultured Chromatiaceae bacterium | reverse complement strand
TGGCCCTGCACCTGCCGCTGATCTATCAGGTGATCGGCCTTTATCGTGAACTGCCCGCCGGCGCAGGCGTCACCGACCTGACGGCGCCGTCGCTGCTGCAGCTGGGCGTGTTATTTGTTCTGCCCTACGTCCTGCTCCCCTTATTCGGTATTCGATGGAATCCTGAGCGGGCCCGCCTCAACGAATACATCGACTGAGGCCGCCACGGGCGTGCGCCCGGCCCGTCACCGATGATTCATCCCGGGCGGTTCGGCACGCGGACCATGCTCAGCACTCTGCCTTGATCAGTAGCCTGCGGTTGCTCGCCGGGGGGGGCGTCGACCGCGCGGCATCACCACCGAGCCCGAGATCGAGCCCCAGCCCTAGCGGGTCGGCGGCCGGCGGGCCGGCAGGCGCGCTGGGCTGGGCGCGACGCCCGGTAACTTCGTCGCTACCGAGCCCCAGGCCAAGTCCGAGGCCGAGCGGATCCGCCGCCTTGGGGACGGATGGCTGCGTTTCCGGCTGGCCCGGTGCCGGCATCGGTGGCGCTAATCCGGCATCGGCCATGTAGTCGCCTTCGAAGAAGCAGGCCACCGCCTGGTATTGCGCGCGCTGCGCCGGGTCCATCTCGACGACGCCGGCGCTGTTCGGATCGTGCAAATAGGCCTGCCAGTGGTTGAAACCGCCGAGCAGTGCATAGGCGTCGCGATCGACCAGGCGCAGCAAGAGCGCCGCCTGCGCGGCATGGGCCGTGCCGTTCGAGTAGACGACGACCTTGCTACCCTCCGGCAACCCGGCCAGTGCGGCGTCTGACATCAAGTTGGCCAGCGGGACGTGACGCGCCCCGCTGATGTGGTCAGCGGCGAAATCCGGCTGGTCGCGGATGTCGATGAGCGTGAAGTCTCGTTGATCCTTGATTATCCAGTCGGACAACTCGGCCACGGTCACATGGTCGCGTTCAGCCGCGATGGTCTTGGCCAGTGCGGCCGCCCTCCCCGCGATGTCCAGCTGGCCTTTCTCCGCACAGCCGGTCAGGCCGCCGGCAGCCACCATCAACATGATCGGCACGATCTTCATAGATTTCTCCCTTACTGCATCAGTCGCTGCAACAATTGCGGATCGAACTGGACCGCATATTCGGTCCAGGTGCTTGCCTGGCCAATCTCCACCATCAGATAGCGCAACATGAATCCGCCGTAGACCACCAGCAGCGCCGCGACCAGACCAAAGGCCGGGCGGCCGCGCAGGCCTACCAGCTCGAAAACGATAGGGACCAGCAGGCCGGGCAGTACGAACCACAACCAGAAGGGCTGGGTGTAGGGCCCGCCGGTGATCAGATCGAGGCCGGCCAGGTGTTGCGCCGCCCCGGTGGCCAAGCCGATAAGGAAGACCGATAGCAGCACGAGTTCGACAAAGATCAGCCCGATATCGGCGATCTCGAAAAAATGCCGCTCCTGTCGCTTCGCGCCTGCCAGTATCGGCAGCACCGCCGCGGTGGACATCCCTGAAACCAGGAACAAGGGCCCCAGCGCGGCCGAGTTCCAGAACGGTCGGGCGCTGAAGGCACCGAGCAACACACCGGTGTATATCCCCAGACCGACAGCCAGCGGTATCACCAGCCAGGCGATCGGCCGGCGCAGCCTTTCGCAAAGACTGATAAGCGCCGCCCCGCCGGGCACGCGCTCGAGCAACCGCGCCAAGGCCGGGTAGCCCGAACGCAGCGTCGACAGTATCTGGACCACCATCAACGGATAGATCAGCACCAGGATCCAGGCACCCCAGGACATCGGCGAGCTGGGTTCGAAACTGGTGTAGAAGCGGAATACGTGGATCTTGTACTCCAGGTCGAGGAACAGCGTCGTCATGCCCAGCGACAGTACGATCGGGGCCCATAGCGCGAATCGGTCGTGGGCGAACGGCAGGGTCTCCCGCCTGCGTGTCAGCACGGCCAAGGCCGCGAACAGCATGATGCCGGCGGCCATGCCGCCGAGGAACAGATAGAAGGCGATTTCCCAGGTCCAGATCCCCAGCGAAGGATCGATCTTCGCATTGTAGCGGGCGGTCGCCAGTACCTCTTCGATCATGCCCGGCTCCTCACAGCAGGTAATAGACGTGGGGCTGGTTGCCCGTCTCGGGCAGCAGCGTCTTGGCACGGCGCTCGCGCAACAGCCGACTCACGCCGCTGTCGCGATCGTCGAGGATTCCGAAGTGCATGCAGTGCGTCGGACAACCCGAGACGCAGGCCGGATCGAGCCCCTGATCGACGCGGTGATGACAGAAGGTGCACTTGTCGACATAGCCCTGGGGATGCATGATCAGCCGGGCGTCGTAGGGACAGGCCGCGATGCACGCCTTGCAGCCGGTGCACTTTTCCTCGGCCACCAGCACGATGTTGGTGTCTTTCCAGTAGTGGCTGGCGCCGGTCGGACAGCTGGTCACGCAGGTGGCATGGCCGCAATGGTTGCAGCGTTCGGAACGGAATTCGGTCTCGAGGTTCGGATACTCACCGCGCGTGGCCTCGACGACCCAGTCGCGGTTCAGGCCGACAGGCACCTTGTTCTCATTCTTGCATGCCACGACGCAGTCGCCGCACCCGATACAGCCACGGGTGTCGATCACCATCGCATAGGTCGTCATCTCAGCTCACCTCGCCGGTACGCACCAGCCTGACGAAGCTGGCACGCATACCGGTGCCGCCCATTACCGGGTCCAGCTTCACGTTGTGCATCAAGGCCGCGTCGTCCGCACCCACGCCGCGGGCCAGCCGCTGGCGCTGATCGGTATGACCGAAGCCGTGCACCATGAAAACCGAGTCTGGCCGGATGCGCTGCGTCACCCGGACACGGATGCGGTTGCTGCGCACCCCCAATGGATTCTCGAGCTGCACATAATCACCGTTTTGCACGCCGATCCGCGCCGCGGCAGCCGGATGCACCCAGACCTGGTTTTCCGGCATCAGCTCGAACAATTGCGGGTTGTTGACAGTGCGCCCGAAGGTGTGGGCGGGTGCGCGTCCATAGTTCAGGTGATAAAACCCCTCAGGCGGCCGATCCGGCGGAGTGTACCTGGGGAGCGGATCCTGGCCGGTATCCTCGAGCAGCCTCGAGTAGAGCTCGATCTTTCCGCTCGGGGTATTGAAGCGCACCGGCGCGCCATCCGCGAAATATGGGGCCGTCTTGCGCGCAAACCGTTTCACCCCGATCTGCTCCATCTCGACCAGTGAGCTGCCGACCTGCCGCAGCTGCCAGTCGAGCACCTCACGGTAGTCCTGCCACGGGAAGAACTCACCGAGGCCGAGTCGTTCGGCAATGCCCTTTGCGATCCACCAGGACGGCCGGGACTCGTACCTTGGCTCAAAGGCCGGCATGCGCAATGCGAGGGTGGGCACGCGTTCGGCCTTGTTGCGCAGGTCGTCGTAGCGTTCCAGGTAGGTGCACTCGGGCAGCACGACGTCGGCGTAGCCGGTGATCTCCGCCGGCATCGTGTCCACGACCACCATCAGCTCCAGCGACTGGGCGGCTGCACGGATCTGTTCGACTGCGCCGGGCAGGGTCATCGGCAGGTTCGTGGCATAGACGAACCAGCCCTTGAAGAACGCATCATCGCCTACCGATTGCTCGACCAGCCGGTTGCTGATGCCTGTCCCCACCAATGGGTAGTCGGCCTGGACCACCGCCTTCCAGTCTCGTGTCGGCTCAGCTGGTTTGGGTGCCGGAAAGTCGGGCAGCGCGACCTTTTCCTGTCGATAGAATCCCCCGGGGCGCCCCCAGGAACCGAGCAATGCATTGAGGATCGCAATGGCCCGGCAGCGCTGGGTGTCGTCGCCGTACCAAGTCACATGGCGTCCCGGGTGGACCAGCGTTGCAGGCGCGGCTTCCGCGATCGCGTGCGCAGTCTGGCGGATACTCTCGGGTGCGAGACCGGTCTCCAGGTAGGCCCACTCAGGGGTAAAAGGCCGGACATGCCGGGCCAGTTCATCGAAACCGACACAATGACGTGCGACGTACTCGCGGTCGTATAGGCCTTCGTCGATCAGCACATGCATCCAGGCGAGCAACAGCGCGATGTCGGTGCCCGGCTTGATCGGCAGCCAGTAACGCGACTTGGATGCCGGCACCGAGAAACGCGGGTCCACGGTGATCAGCGTCGCCCCCTGATCGAGGGCCTGCATCAGCGTCTGCACTTGGCTGTTGTGCAGATTCTCACCGATGTGCGAGCCGATCAGCACGATACATCGGGAGTTGGCCATGTCCGTGCGATCCGGCGAACCGACACCCTCGCCATAGGTCAAGCCGAACGCGGTCTCGCGCGGGCCGCGACACTGCGCGAACGACGGATGGGCATAGGCATGCGAGCCGAAGGCCTGCAGCAGGCGATGCAGATGATCTCCACCGCCGCCATGCGAAAACAACGCGAGCCGGTCCCTGCCGTGGCGCTCACCGATGTCCTGCATCTTGCCTGCGATATGTTCGAAGGCACGCTCCCAGGAAACGGGTTCGAACGCCTGTGCGTTGCCGGCGCCTACCCGGAGCAGCGGCTGGCGCAGACGATCGGGGTCGTCGTAGGCGCCGATGCCACCGCTACCGCGCGTGCACAGCCGCCCTTCACAGTGCGGATCGTCCGGATGGCCGAGCAACTTCCATGGCCTGCCGTCCTCCTGGTACAGGGTGCCGGCACACTGCCAGAAACACATGTTGCAGACGGTGGGACTCGTGGTCACCTCGCCGGTGCCGGGCAATGGCCGTGTCGCGCAGCCGCCGAGCAACCCGGGTAGCGCACCGGCCGCACCCAGGGCGCCCGAGATTTTCAGGAAAGCACGTCGATCCATGGCTCAGAGCTTGTAGCTCCCATCCTTCGCAATGGTCACGGTTTCGTTCAGGAAACGGTTTTTGACACCATGCGCGTTCAGCGTCTGATGGGCCATCTCCGCACGGATCCCATTGGCGCAGTAGATCAGCACCTCGTCGTCGCCGGCAAGCTGGGGTGCGACATCCTCAAGGCGCTCGAGCGGGATATGGCGCGCACCCGCGATCAGGCCGGAGGCGACCTCTTCGTCGGTGCGCACATCGATGACCACGACCCCGGCGCCGGATTGCTGCAGCGCGATAAACTCCTCCGGCGCTATCGCCCCGGGGGCGAGCTTCTTCACGAACACGATCTGGGTGGCGGCCGGTCCGGACTCCGCCGGCAGGCCCGCAGCCTGCCAGCCGGAAAAGCCGTCGCGCAACACGGTGGTATTCCCGTAACCCCAGTTCCGCAGTTCCTTGTACGCCAGCAGCGCCTCCTTTGAGGTATGGCTATCGGCGTAGACGATCAAGGGCGCGCGCATATCGGAGACACCGGGCAACTGGGCGACCGTCTGCTGCTGGATGAACTGCTGGGTCATTGCCTGCAGGTTGGCAACCGGCATCGCCACCGCACCCTTGATATGCGAGTCGTCGCTCGCGGGCTTGTCACGCACATCCAGTATCACGTGTTGCGGATCGAGGTGCTTGGCCAGCCAGGCCGGTTCCGCATGTACCGGCAACTTGGCCTTCTTCCAACCGGGCAGGCCGGCCTGAAAGCCCCGGAGATTGGTGTACCCGGCATCCATTGCGATCTTCACCGAATGCCCTGTAAACGGACAGGTGGGCCCACCGCAATAGAAGATGAGCAGTGCAGACTTGTCCTCTGGCAGCTTGCCGAGGAAACCCGGATCCTTGGGAAAGGCCGATCGGGCCCCCGGGATATGCGCTGCACCGAAGCGCTTGCCCGGACGCGCGTCGAACAAATGATAGGGCTGCCCACCAGTCATCACGCCAAGCAGTTCGCTCACGCCGATTTCCACACCGGGCGGCAGACCGAACACGATCTTCTTGATGCTACCGGCCGGACGGCCTGGCTCGCGCTGCACCTCGATCAGGTCGGGCGGCCCGAGGTCCTTGAGGCCCGAGGCACCCTCGTAGCGCGTGTTGGCGTCGGTGCGAACGACCACGTTCTGCACCGCTTTGCCCTCTGCGCCGACCTTGATCTGGATCGTCCCGGCTTGCTGCGAGACGACCGCGATCCGGCCCTTGACCGTTTCGGCCTGCGCGACGCCAATCGTCAGCAGCAGGCAAAGCAAAAGTATCATCCTGGTCATATCCGCCTCCCATGCGGTTGGGTGTTGATGAGGGACGCGAGTCACTGCAAGAAGCCACGCATCCCTGCGCTTTCCACGCCCTGCGCTGCAAACCGCAACGGGACGCATGTTCCGAATTCAGACCTCAGGGCACGCCCCGAGATGCCGTCGCTCCAATCGGGGCCTCGCATATCCCGACAAGCGGCAAGCCGAACTGCCGCCATTTCGCATTGCGCCGCCGTGCAGCACTCAGGCCCGCGCACTGCCCGATGCGTAACGATCGCTCACCGAGTCCGATTGGTCGGGCGCAACAGTCGACATCTGCTCGTCTCGCACATGTCTGAGAAAGCGGCACTGAACCGGCAACGCGGCCTTTGCCAGCAAGGTGAACAGTAGCAGCCCGAAGGCCCAGATGCCGAGCGACACCATGATCTCAGTCATACTCGGCGTGTATTCGTAGATCTCACCGATCGGCGTCGGCACGAACGCGGGGATCACCAGCCCCATGCCCTTCTCGATCCAAACGCCGATCGCGGTGAGCACGAACGCGATATTCATGAACACCGGATGTCTGCGCAGCGGATGGATCATCAGGATCAGCAGCGCAATCGACAGCAGCGCGACCGCGGTCCATATCCAGGGCGTCAGCGCGGCATGTCCATCCAGGCCAAAGAAAAGATATCGTGCAGAGGCCGCGTGCTCACCCTCGTTGTAGAACTCGGTGAACAGTTCGGCCAGCACGAAAAACAGCGTGATCTGCAGCGCGATCGCCGCGACCAGGGCCAGGTGATGGATCACGCTCTGGCGAATCGGGTAGTCGCTTACCTTGCGAATGATCTGCAAGCCGATCGCCATCAAAGCCGGGCCCGAGGCAAAGGCCGAGGCGATGAATCGCGGTGCGAGCAACGCATTGTGCCAATATGGCCGCGCCGAATTCGCCGAATAGAGAAAGGCAGTGACCGTGTGGATCGCAATCGCCCAAAATATCGCCAGCAAAACCCAGGGGAAATAGTGTGAGGCCTTCGGCTCCCTGTCGCGGTAGTGGTTGTAGACGATGTAGAACGAAATACCGACATTCAGCAGCAGGTAACCGTTCAAGACGATTACGTCCCAGGCGAGCATCGACTCGGGGAAGTTGAAGCGCCCGATACCAGGGATCAGATGCCAGAAGCGGTCCGGCCGGCCAAGGTCCACGACGACGAACAGTATGGCCATCGTCACCGCGGCGATCGCCATAGTGTCACCCATCAGCACCACGTCCTTGATGTCCTTGCGATGGAAGATATAGGCGGGGACCACCAGCATCACCGCGGCCGCGGCCACACCGACGAGAAAGGTGAAGTTGGCGATATAGAGTCCCCAGGAGACCTGGTTGGTCATATGGGTGACCACCAGCCCGTCGCGCAATTGCAGGTAATAGTGCCAACCACCCACCGTGACGATCGCCGTCAGCAACGCCACCCATACCCAGTAGACCACCCCGCCGCGCAGCAGGTGGCCCAGGCTGCTGAGCAGGAACCGCATGACGCCGTTTTCCGATTTACTCATCGCGGAAGTACCAGAACTTCGGCTCGGTGCCCAGGTCTTCCTTGAGCCGGAACACCGCCTTGTGCTGGAGCACGTAGCGGATCTCGCTGTGCGGGTCGAGCAGGTTGCCGAAGATTCTGGCCCCGGTGGGACACGCCTCCTGGCAGGCCGGCATACCTCCCTGGCGCGTGCGCTGGACGCAGAAATGGCATTTTTCCACGACCCCACGGGGCCGCGGGCGGTTGCCGAGGTAGTGTGTCTGGGTATTGATCTCTGCCGCCGGAAGGTCCGGCGAGCCCCAGTTGAAATGCCGTGCCTGGTAGGGACAGGCCGTCATGCAGTAACGGCAACCGATGCACCAGTCGTAATCGACAACCACGATGCCGTCGGGCTCCATCCAGGTCGCCTCGACCGGACAGGCCTTGACGCACGGTGGATTGTCGCACTGCATACACTGCATCGGCAGATAGTACTTGCCCTCCACCGGGACCTGCTCGTGATCGTAGTAATGATCACCGTGACGTAGATCGGTGCTGTCGCGATCCATTTCGATTACGCGGATATACTGCGTATCGCGGCTGAGGTTGTTCTCCTTGACGCAGGCGTGCACACAGTCGCGATAACCACGGCACTTGGAGACGTTGATCGCGTAACCGAACAACACGCCGTCCTGCGGCGGCGTGTTGCCGCACTCGATCGCCACGCCATAACGCTGCTGCGCCTTGCGTTCGATGCGCGCGATCGTGTCGCGGATCTCCGCCTCGGTCATCCGCTGATAGTGTTCCTGGAAGAAGTCGGCGAACGCATCGGATAAAGTCTTGCCGCCCCATGCACCGAGTGCCGCATGGGCCGCGCCGGCACCACCGGCCAACGCGAGTCCTTTAAGGAAACGGCGCCGCGCCCGCCCTGCGGCCGACGCGTCATTCCGCTCGTCCCGGTCGCTCATTTCCCCTCGGCCTCCACCAATGACGCGCCTTCGGCCGCGCCGTCCTCGACCTTTTCCCACACCGCGCCATAACCATGTACCTGCGCCCGGTCGCCGTCCTTTGCGACCCAATGTGCGGGTCGCTCCAGCCCGAGGCGCACCACCGGCCCGGATTCCGGCGCCCGCGGCTTGAATGCTGGTCGATGCTGATAGTGACAGGCGGTGCAGTTCAGGACCTGCCGCTTGCCCTTCCAGCCACTGACCCGCTTGCCGTGCGCGCCGTAGACCCAGTCGCGCGCCTGGTTGGCGTGGCACTGGCTGCACAGCACATAGGCATCGGCATAGTCCAGCTTTTCCCCCTCCAGCGTGCGTAACGCCCCCTTGCCCTCGAGGTCGTGGCAGGTGAAGCACCAGAACTTGCCCTTGCCATGCAGCCCATGCTCGAGTTTGAAGTTGTCGTGTGGCCGCTTCAGGTTGCGCGGCTTCGGGTCGCTCAAGACCCACTGGTGACAGCTGGAGCAGGGATGCATACCGGGATCACGCTGGCTCGGGATCACTTCGGAGGGGGGGACA
>CBDTXT010000091.1:0-9127 GCA_965364465.1 uncultured Chromatiaceae bacterium | reverse complement strand
TTTGAAACATGGAGTGAGGTTCAATGTTCTGCTATCGGGTGAATGACAGTCTGTTGCTAGTGGTCGCGGTATCGGTCCCTGGTTCGTGACCCGGGTCGATTTCGCTCACGCCGGCTATGCGCCCAGGTCGAGGTTGTCCCAGATCGCAAGTGTCGGCGCCGCCTGGTTCATCGTATAGAAATGGAGACCGGGCGCACCCATGTCGAGTAACTGCCGGCACAGTTTGCTCACCGCCTCGATCCCGAGCTGTCGGATACTCCCGATGTCATCGCCGTAGCCTTCGAGACGCTTGCGCAGCCAGCGTGGAATCTCCGCACCGCAGGCATCGGAGAAGCGTACCAGGCTACTGAAATTCGTGATCGGCATGATGCCCGGTACGATCGGGACGTCGATGTTACGTTTGGCACAGGCCTCGGTGAAACTGGCATAGGCGTCGGCATTGTAGAAGTACTGCGTTATCGCTGCATCCGCCCCTGACTCCACCTTGCGCTGGAAGTTGTCCAGGTCACGCTCGAAGTTAGGGGCCTGCGGATGCATTTCCGGGTAGGCCGCAACCTCGATCCGAAACCTGTCCGAGAAACGCTCGCGTATCAGCGCGACGAGTTCGTTTGCGTAGTTGAGTTCGCCCATCGAGCCGGCGCCCGATCCTGACGGGAGATCACCACGCAGCGCCACGACACGCCTGATACCCTGAGACGCATAGCGCTCGAGGATCGTCACGATTTGATCGCGGCTACTACCCATGCACGAGAGGTGTGGAGCTACCTCGATTCCCTGCTCGGTGATCCAGTCCACGGTCGCAAAGGTCTTGTCCTGCGTCGAGCCACCGGCCCCGTAGGTGACCGAGAAGTATTCCGGTTGGCGCGCGTTCAACGATGCGACCGCCTCGCGCATGTTGGCGATACCCTGTTCCGTCTTCGGAGGAAACAGCTCGAAGCTGTATGTCTTTGATTCGTCGCTCATCGGTCCTGTCCGGCGCCTTGTTCAAAGATCTGCGCAGCGGCGGCCCCGCTGCGTAGACCGTCACTCTCTTATCCGTCCCTGCCGCGTCGGTCGTCAGTAACGATAGTGGTCGGTTTTGTAAGGTCCCTGCACAGGTACGCCGATGTAGTCGGCCTGATCCTCGCTGAGTACTGTGAGCTTTGCGCCGATCTTGTCGAGGTGCAGCCGGGCCACCTCTTCGTCCAGATGCTTGGGCAATATGTAAACGCCGACCGGGTACTCGTCGGGTTTGGTGAATATCTCGATCTGTGCCAGCACCTGGTTGGTGAAAGAGTTCGACATCACGAAACTGGGGTGCCCCGTTGCGCAGCCCAGGTTGACCAGGCGGCCCTCGGCCAGCAGCGTGATGCGGTGACCATCGGGGAAGATGATCTGGTCGACCTGCGGCTTCACGTTGACCCATTCGTGCTGCTTGAGCGTGTCGACCTGGATTTCGTTGTCGAAGTGGCCGATGTTGCAGACGATCGCTTCGTCCTTCATGCCGGCCATGTGATCGTAGGTGATGATGTCCTTGTTACCAGTCGTTGTCACATAGATATCGGCGACGGGCAGTGCGTCCTCGACGGTCACTACGCGGTAGCCTTCCATCGCCGCCTGCAGCGCGCAGATTGGATCGATCTCGGTGACCCAGACCGTCGCGCCGAGGCCGCGCAAAGACTGTGCGGAGCCCTTGCCGACGTCGCCGTAACCGCAGACCAATGCGACCTTGCCGGCAACCATCACGTCCGTGGCGCGCTTGATCCCGTCGACCAGGGACTCGCGGCAGCCGTAGAGGTTGTCGAACTTGGATTTGGTGACGGAGTCGTTGACGTTGATCGCCGGGAACAGCAGTTCCCCACTCCTGAACATTTCGTAAAGCCGGTGCACGCCGGTCGTGGTTTCTTCCGTGACGCCCTTGATTGCCTGCCCGATCCGGGTCCATTTCTGCGGATCGGCGGATATCGATCGCTGCAGCGTCGCGATGATGACCTTCCATTCTTCCGGGTCGTCGGTCTTCGCATCCGGCACTGAACCGGCCTTCTCATAGGCGGTACCCCTGTGCACCAGCAGGGTAGCGTCGCCGCCGTCGTCCAGGATCATATTCGGGCCTTCGCCGTCTGGCCAGGTCAAGACCTGTTCCGTGCACCACCAGTACTCCTCGAGTGTCTCGCCCTTCCAGGCGTAAACCGGGATACCAGCGGCCGCGATCGCCGCGGCGGCATGGTCCTGCGTGGAGAAGATATTGCACGAGCACCAGCGGACTTGCGCCCCGAGCTCCACCAGGGTCTCGATCAGCACCGCCGTCTGAATGGTCATGTGCAGTGAACCGGTAATACGCGCCCCAGAGAGCGGCTTATCCGCCCCGTACTTCCGGCGCAGGGCCATCAGACCGGGCATTTCCGTCTCGGCGATGCGGATCTCTTTGCGGCCCCAGTCGGCCAGTCCCAGGTCTGCGACCTTGTAATCGGTGAACTCACTCATGGTTTGTTGACTCCTGATCAATAAATCGTGAGTGAGCGCCGTTTCGCAAAACCGTATCCAGCACCGAGCCTGGCCTGACACGTCAGGTTGCAGCGCCCCTCGGGGTGGAATTGTGTCGCCGGCTGCGCCCCCGACGGCCGATTGTCTGCCCGGGGTGCGCCGTTCAATTTCTGGCCGGGATTCTACACTTTTTGATGCGAAATGCTTGAATTCAGACACATTCGACGCGGTCATCGCCCGTTCGGCTGCGTCGCGCGGCTGCCCCGTCGGATCGCCTGCCGCCGCGGCACCCGCGCGATTCTTTTGCTGTCCTTTGCGCACCAATGCGCTATTTTTAGCCCCAAGGCGGCAGTGGTTGCTGCCCAAACGAGATCCCTAAAGGGACGCGAGCACTACCACGGAGGAGAACATGGCAGAGTCTGGCGCTGTCCGTCCGAGCGAGACGGAACCGAGTATCGAACCCCTTTTCTACCCGTCCAACGAGCTCGGCGTCGACGCGCCGTTGCGTTGGTTGAAACTGGGCTGGCAGGACATGAAGCGCGCCCGCGCGCAGAGTCTCACCTACGGGGCGGGGCTGGTACTTTTTGGCTACCTGATCACCTGGCTGGCCTGGGGGGAGGGCCACACGCTGGCGCTGTTCACCCTTGGCGTGGGTTTCATCCTCAGCGGACCTGTGCTCGCCTTTGGCCTGTATTCCATCAGCCGTCAGCTCGAGCAGGGTCGCGAGCCGCGCCTCGGGGTGTGTTGGGTGGAGAGTCGGAACCACTTGCGCAACGAGACCTTGTTCGCACTCGTGATGTTGGTGGTGCTGCTGGTCTGGGCACGGGCTGCATCGATGGTGCACATATTCTTTCCGTTCGGAGAAGAGCTCGGCGTGCTTGGCTGGATCGAGTTCCTGGCCATCGGCAGCGCGGTAGGTGCGATATTCGGCACCATCGTGTTTTCGGCCAGTGTAGTGTCGCTGCCGATGATGCTGGACAGGGGTACCGATGCGATTACTAGTGTGCTGACCAGCATCAATGCGGTATTGCGCAACAAGGGTGTGATGTTGCTGTGGGCAGTCATCATCGCGCTGCTGGTACTTGTCGGCTTCGCGACTGCGTACCTCGGCCTGGCCATTGTGCTGCCGCTGATCGGGCATGCAAGCTGGCACGCCTATCGCGAAACGGTCAGACCGGTCGACCCTGTCTGAGGGCCCTGCCGCGCCGGCCAAGCGGGCGCGGCGCGGTTCTCATGCCGAGCGGCCGGGCTCAGATCCCGGCTGCACCGCGAAGCTCGTCCGCCTTGTCTGTCAACTCCCAGGTGAAGCCCTGGTTCTCGCGCCCGAAATGGCCGTAGCTGGCTGTCGCGCGATACTTGATCTTGTCTGCGCTGAGCAGGTCGAGCATGCGCAGGATGCCGTAGGGGCGCAGGTCGAAATGCTCGCGGACCAGCTCGGTTATGCGTTCGTCAGTGACGTTCCCGGTACCGAAGGTGTCGACCATGATCGAGGTCGGCTCGGCTACCCCGATCGCGTAGGAAACCTGGATCTCGCACTTTTCCGCGAGCCCGGCGGCGACGATGTTCTTTGCGACGTAGCGGCCCGCGTAGGCGGCCGAGCGGTCAACCTTGGAGGGGTCCTTGCCGGAAAACGCGCCGCCGCCGTGACGTGCCGCGCCGCCATAAGTGTCGACGATGATCTTACGCCCGGTGAGACCGGCGTCGCCCATCGGGCCGCCGATCACGAAGCTGCCGGTCGGGTTGATGTGGAAGCGGGTATCCTTGGTGAGCAGGCCGCTCGGGTCAAGAATCGGTTTGATGATTTCGTCCATGACCGCTTCGCGCAGGGTGTCGCCACTGAACTCCGCGGCATGCTGGGTCGACAGGACCACCGCGTCGATCGACACGGGTTTGCCATCGGCATAATGCAGGCTGACCTGTGATTTCGCGTCTGGACGCAGCAGCGGCAGGATGCCTTTCTTCCGAACCTCTGCCTGTCGCTCCACCAGTCGGTGTGCGAATTGGATCGCTGCAGGCATCAGCACGTCGGTTTCGTTCGTCGCATAGCCGAACATCAGCCCCTGGTCGCCTGCCCCCTGGTCTTCCGGTCTGTCGCGATCCACGCCCTGGTTGATGTCCGGGGACTGCACGCCGATGGCAGACAGTACAGCGCAGCTCTGGGCGTCGAAGCCCATCTCGGAACTCGTGTAGCCGATCTCTCCTACGGTGCTGCGGACGATATGCTCGTAGTCCGGCTGAGCCGTCGTGGTGATCTCGCCAGCGATGATCGCCATGCCTGTCTTGAAGAGCGTCTCGCAAGCGACGCGGGCATGCGGGTCTTCGGCCAGTATCGCATCGAGTATCGCATCCGAGACCTGGTCAGCCATCTTGTCCGGATGGCCCTCGGATACCGATTCCGAGGTGAATATGAAGTTGCGAGCCATCGATACTCCTTGAAACTGGGTTCAGTAAACAGGGGGCGCCCACGCCCCGACAAGCCGGGCGAAGTCCACAGGGCGCAAAATTTTACATGGTTGAGCGGCCCTGTGCATTCTGGAAGAATGCTTTTCCCCATCAGACGCGTAAGGTTGTAAAAATGGTTTCTCTGCAGACCCCGGTGTGCGAGTTCGGCAAGGCTGCGCCCGATTTCAGGCTGCCCGGCGTAGACGGCCGATACTGGTCACGCGACGAGTGCATGGGCGAAAAGGGCCTGCTCGTGATGTTCATCTGCAACCATTGCCCCTACGTGAAGGCGGTGATCGACCGTATCGTGCGCGATGCCAGGGACCTCGATGCGCTCGGCGTCAACACGGTCGCGATCATGTCGAACGACCCCAGCGATTATCCCGAGGACTCGTTCGACAACATGCGCCTGCTCGCCGAACGCCTGCAATTCCCCTTCCCCTACCTGCTCGACGCCTCACAGGAGGTGGCCAGGGCGTACGGTGCCGTGTGCACGCCGGATTTCTTCGGCTACAACCCAGCTGGCGAGCTCCAGTACCGTGGCCGGCTCGACGCCAGTCGCAAAGAGTCCGCACCGGCAGATGCCCGGCGCGATCTTTTCGAGGCCATGAAGCAGGTCGCCGCGACCGGAAAAGGCCCCGCAGACCAGATCCCGAGCATGGGCTGTTCGATCAAGTGGATCGAGTGAATTTCATAAAATCTTTTAAAAACATGCTCTTGTAAGAAAAATCCCGGTGGATTCCCTGCGTTTATAGGTGTATTTGAATATTCGGGGAATACTTTCTTGCCCCTGTTCCGGTCGCTAGGTGAGAATACCCGACCTTTTGAGTGCCATCGGGCCGAGGCGAATGTCGTGGGCAGAGCGACCGTCTCGCAAAGGTGCGCGGCACCACCGGCCGGCAGCCCGGCACGATTGAATCATTTCGCACCTGGGAATCGCCCAGGGACGAAACATTCTTAAGTCCTTGACAGGAGGGGCTCATGTCCTCACGCAGAGAACTTGCCAACGCGGTGCGCGCGTTGAGTATGGACGCCGTACAGAAAGCCAATTCCGGCCACCCCGGTGCCCCGATGGGCATGGCGGACATCGCCGAAGTGCTGTGGAATGACCACATGCGGCACAACCCGGCCAACCCGAACTGGGCCGACCGCGACCGCTTCGTGCTGTCGAACGGGCATGGCTCCATGCTCATCTACTCTCTGCTGCATCTCACCGGTTACGATCTCGCGCTCGATGACCTGAAGAACTTCCGTCAACTGCACTCGAAGACGCCGGGGCACCCCGAGTACGGCTATGCCCCAGGCGTCGAAACCACCACCGGACCGCTTGGCCAGGGCATCACCAACGCCGTCGGTATGGCAATCGCCGAACGGGCAATGGCCGCGGAGTTCAATCGCCCGGGTCACGAGGTGGTCGATCACCACACCTACGTGTTCCTCGGTGACGGCTGCCTGATGGAGGGCATTTCGCACGAGGCCTGTTCGCTCGCCGGCACGCTCGGTCTGGGCAAACTCATCGCGTTCTGGGACGACAACGGCATCTCCATCGACGGTCACGTCGAGGGCTGGTTCACCGACGACACGCCGAAGCGGTTTGAATCCTACGGCTGGCACGTCATACCGGATGTCGACGGTCACGACCCCGCGGCGATCCAGAAGGCCCTCGAGTTCGCGAAGGCGATGACGGACAAGCCGACCATGATCTGCTGCAAGACCACGATCGGCTTCGGTTCGCCGAACAAGGCCGGGAGTCATGCGTGTCACGGCGCTCCGCTGGGTCAGGAAGAGATCAACCTGACCAAGGCGGCTCTGGGCTGGGATCACGGGGCATTCGAAGTCCCGGCTCATGTCTACCAGGGCTGGGACGCGAAGGAGAAGGGCGCCGCGGTCGAGGCCAGATGGAACGAGGCCTTCGCCGCCTACGAGCAGGCGCATCCGGAGTTGGCGGCCGAGTTCAAGCGCCGCATGGCGGGCGAACTGCCGGCCGACTGGGCGGCCAAGGCCGATGCCTTCGCCGCCGAGTGCAACGAGAAGGCCGATTCGCCGGCGACCCGCAAGGCCTCGCTGGGTTCGATCGAGGCCTATGCGGCCGCGCTGCCCGAACTGTTCGGCGGATCCGCCGACCTCGGGTGCTCCAATCTGACCGAATGGTCCGGCTACAAGCCGATGCGTGGTGACATGCCGGCGGCCAACTACGTCAACTACGGCGTGCGCGAGTTCGGCATGGCGGCGATCCTGAACGGCATTGCGCTGCACGGTGGGTTCATCCCGTTCGGCGCGACCTTCCTGATGTTTTCCGAGTATGCGCGCAATGCGATCCGCATGGCGGCACTGATGAAGGTTCGGTCCATTTTCGTCTTCACCCACGATTCCATCGGGCTGGGCGAAGACGGCCCGACCCACCAGGCGGTCGAACAGATCCCGACCCTGCGCATGATTCCGCGCATGGACGTGTGGCGCCCCTGCGACACCGTCGAGACCGCGGTCGCCTGGCGCAAGGCGATCGAGAAGGACAATGGCCCGACCTGCCTCGTGTTCTCGCGCCAGGGCTTGCCGTTCCAGGCCCGCGATGCGGCACAGATCGCCGATATCGAGCGCGGTGGCTATGTGCTGCGCGATTGCGAGGGAACCCCGGATGTGATCGTTATCGCCACCGGCTCCGAGGTCGGCATCGCAGTCGAAGCTGCGGCCGCAAGCAGCAAGAAAGTGCGCGTGGTTTCCATGCCGTGCACCAGCATGTTCGACGCGCAGGATGCGGGATACAGAGAGTCCGTGCTGCCGTCTTCGGTAACAGCGCGCGTCGCCGTCGAAGCCGCGGTCACCGATGGCTGGTGGAAGTACGTCGGCAGCGGCGGCAAGGTTGTCGGCATCGACACCTTCGGCGAATCCGCACCGGCAGGCGAACTGTTCAAGCTGTTCGGCTTCACCGCGGAAAATGTCGGCAAGGCAATCGACGAGGTCGCCGGTTAAGCAAACGAAACCGATCTCGGTCGGCTGACCGCAGTGTCGACCGGCCAGATCGAAACTGACAGACATTCCTGAAACTGCAAAACGTTCTGAGGAGATTCAACATGGCTATCAAAGTGGGCATCAATGGATTCGGCCGGATCGGCCGTATGGCGTTCCGCGCAATCGCGAAGGACTTTCCCGGCATCGAGGTCGTCGGGATCAACGACCTGCTGGATCCGGATTACCTCGCGTACATGCTGAAGTACGATTCGGTGCACGGTAACTTCGATGGCGATATTTCCGTTGAAGGGAACACGATGGTCGTCAACGGCAAGAGCATTCGTCTGACGGCGGAACGCGACCCGGCGAACCTGAAGTGGGACGAGGTGGGCGCAGACTTGGTCATCGAGTGCACCGGCTTCTTCCTGACCGAAGAGACTTGCCAGAAGCACGTCGATGCGGGTGCCAAGAAGGTGGTGCAGAGCGCCCCTTCCAAGGACGCGACGCCGATGTTCGTCTACGGCGTGAATCACGACACTTACGCAGGCCAGGCCATTGTATCGGCTGCGTCCTGCACCACGAACTGCCTGGCGCCGGTCTCCAAGGTGCTGCACGACAACTGGGGCATCAAGCGCGGCCTGATGACCACGGTGCATGCCGCCACCGCCACCCAGAAGACGGTCGATGGCCCTTCGATGAAAGACTGGCGGGGTGGTCGCGGTATCCTGGAAAACATCATTCCGTCCTCCACCGGGGCGGCAAAGGCGGTCGGCAAGGTGCTGCCCGAACTCAACGGCAAGTTGACGGGCATGGCATTCCGTGTCCCGACCTCAGACGTCTCGGTCGTGGACCTGACCGTCGAGCTGGACAAGCCGGCCCAGTACGAAGAGATCTGCGCCGCGATGAAGGCCGCCGCGACCTCCGGTGATCTGGCGGGCGTGCTGGCATACACCGACGAGAAGGTCGTGGCGACGGATTTCCGTGGCCGCAGCACGCCGTCGATCTTCGACTCGGAAGCGGGTATCCAGCTCGATCCGACCTTCGTCAAGGTGGTCGCCTGGTACGATAATGAGTACGGCTATACCTGCAACATGCTGCGCATGGTGGAGCACGTCTCCCGGTAGTGCGCTCGCCCTGTCCGTGCGGCCTTTTGCTGCACGGACGGGGCCTAGTTTGGCGACCCGCCGAAGCTGCGTGCCGGGTCGGTAACGCAGTGCCACGGCCCCTGATGCCGGGCGCGGGAGGGGCCGGTGATTCTTTCCTACGATAAGCA
>CBDTXT010000090.1:0-9146 GCA_965364465.1 uncultured Chromatiaceae bacterium | reverse complement strand
TTCCAGCGCGAGCGCATCGAAGTTCCGGTACTGGAAGCCGGGCCAGGCCTCCACGATCGCGGCTTGCATCGCTTCCTGTGCGCCGGCCAGTTCGGCACCCGCCAAGCGATCGGCGGACCGCTGCTCGATCGCGAGAAGGGTGTAGGCGAGCAGATTGTCGCTGTACCACTCCCAGGGACTGGTCAGGGAATAGTCGCCGACGATATGGTAGGCGCGCACCGCGGGCGCATCGAGATAGCCCTCGCCGTCTTTCAGGTACTGCTGTTCCAGCCACGCTGCCCATGTCTCGGGCGTGTCGCCAAGCCAGGTGTAGGTCGGCGTCATCTCATAATAGTGTCGCGTGAAGATTCGGTGGGCGTCGCTTTCCGGGTCGAAGGGCAGCGGCTGTGTCTCCCAACCGAAGGGCTCGACCAAGGAGTGAAACTCGGGGGCCGGGAAATACACGCGGCCGTTCTCGCCCGCCGGGTCCGCCTCGTCGAAGTCGAGCGAGAACTGGTAACTGTGCCCGAGTTCGTGGACCACCAGCCCCAACTGCACCAGCGGTGGGTACTCGATGCCAGCGCGGTAGACGATCAGCGATTGAGTCTGTGCAACCGCGATCGCATGGGTCCCGTCATCGACCGTGGGCGTCAACAGGCAGCTTTCCTCTGCCGCGATCGTGCGCAGCGTCGGCAACGCAGGTTGCCGCGCCAGTGTGCGATGGAAGACCCGGGTCAGCGCATCGTAGACCGCGCGCGACAAGTCATCGGTGAATGGCGTCGAGCGTTCGACCAGGATAATGCGATGGTCACGCAGCAGGGCCTCCTGCCGAGCCGCCTGTTCGGGGGGCTTGCCATCACTCCGCCAGTCGAGATGATCCGGCACACCGTTTTGGTTGGCGTCCGCGAAGCCGTCGTCCGGGATTCCGTCGCCGTTCCGGTCGCGCCCGCCGCTCCTGGCCTCGTAGGGGCTGGCATCCAGCACGTTACGCACACCGTCGCCGTCGACATCGATGTCTCCCTCGATAAACTTGCCGTAATAGTCGCTGATTCGGTAGTCACGCACACCGTCGCCGTCGCTGTCGCGGGTTGCATAGACCAGCAGGTCGTTCTCGTTGCGGAAGAATTCTTCCAGCTTGTCGCGCTCCTCGCCAGGTGCGGCCGCAAGGATCGCCGCGAGCGCGGACAGCTCCGCGTCCGACGGTGGGGGAGGGGGCGGCGTGCTGCGATAGTAAACCGCCCCTAGCGACGCGAGCTGCGCGTTGCGCTGTTCAGCGGCGCCGAGCGCAGCCGGTTCATGCTCGGCGTGATAAGCGGTACAGGAGACGACGGTCAGCAGAATAACGGGCCAGCCTGAGCGCAGCGCCGGTCGGCCGCATGTGGCGACCGGGTCTCTCGGGGCTACCAATCCGCGTCCTGTTGGGTTTCTCGACCGCTTTCGCCGTCGCGGGGTCGGCTTCACGTTTGTAAGTAACGGCATCGTGATCCTCGAGCGGCGCACCCGGCTCGCCACTGCGCCAGCGATGCGCACAAGAAGCGATGGCAGGGCCATCGTCAGGTAACGGCGGCCAGCCGCAGCCCGATCAGCATCGCGTGAACGCCCAACGCCGCCTGTTGAATCCTGTGCCATCGGCCTTCATCAGGATGCGCCGGCGCCGGTCAGCCGCATCAATCTCGCGTGCCGTCGGCCCATGTCCGCGAGGTCATCGGGCGCATGTGAAGCGCATTGCGCCTGTTCCCAGATCAGCGTGCCATGGCGTGCCAGCATTCGCAGTCGCGCATCGCGCCGAGTCAGTTGCGCCAGCCGGCAGAGCGACTCGATGAGGCGTATGCTGACGGCCAGGTCCGTTCGGGCCGCCTGCCGCAAGGGCGCGTAGATCGATTTCAAGATGCCATCGAAAAGATTGACGTTCGCCAAGAGCCGGGGCTCGCCGTCCGCGTCCAGAAACACACTGCCGGGAATCGCCCTGTCGATGATGCGGGAGAGTCCGACACTGAACCAGTCAACGCAGGTCACGGCTGTGCCTGGGTCGTTGATGCCCGGTGACAGTGCCCGAGCGGCCAACTGGTTGAGCTGGGTTATCGCGAATTCCGGGTCCTGGATTGGCGTGCGCATCGGCCCGGCCAGGATGCATGCGCGCAGTTCGTCGAGGCCCGCTTCGAGCGTCCCCTGCGCACAGCCGAAGACCCTGAAGAGGGTGCTTCCCTCGACCACCAGGTCTCCGGCACGCACGCGGATTTGCAACACGCACCCGCGATCGACGCACCACGTCAGCAGCGCGGGGTACTCGATCGACTGCACATAGCCCTGGATTTTCGCCGCGACCGAGTAGCCGCGATGCGACCTGGCGGCGCGACGCCACGACAGCGTGTCTTCTCGCCGGTCTTCGTGCCCGTCCGGATCGGCCAGCTCTGCCATCGCCGCTTGCAGTTGCCTGCCTATGCGATGAACGATCTGATCGGCCTGAAGATTGGTCGCGGTGCTGTGTATGAATCTGACGAACGCGAGCAGCGTGACGAACGCGAGGATCAGTGCCGCGACGATCGTGAAGCGCGGTGTGTCTGACGCGGCGAATCCGGTCAATACCACGATGCAATAGACATAGGTGCCGAGAAACAGGCCCAGGCTCAGCTTGCTCGCGTCGTCGTCGAGAAAGTTTCGCAGGACTTTTGGTCCATACTGACCGGAGGTGAGCGTCAATGCGACCATGGTCACCGAAAACGCGACGCCGCCCACGCTGATGATCGATCCGGCTATCACCCCGATGACCTGCCGCGCCGAGGATAAGGACATCGCGAAACCGAGTGTGCCCTCGGGGCCGACGTCGGTCGACCCGGACCAGCGGTCGAACCACAGCATCGTCAGCGCCAGAACTGCGCTCAATGCAGAAAGTGCCACCGGTATCAGCCAGATGCTGGTTCTGAGTCGTTCATGCAGATAACGAAATCGCGCGATCATGTATCGATTGTCCTGATCCGACCAATGGCCCAGCGTTCATCCGGTACCGGCGCGATGTTCAGCTGCGATGCGGGAACACCGGAACCAGACCCTGTCGGGACTTCACCCGAGCCTGCCCAGACATGACTCGGCCAGCGCTTCCGGTCCGAAACCGGCGCGGTGGCCGACTGAATGGTACCCGTTTGTCGGTTGGCACGGCGATTGGGGTCGCATTCCCGGTGTTTTCAGTCGACGCTTCGGCGACTCCAGCGCTTATGGCTCGACATGCAGCGCTGGCCCGGATGGCGCGCATCTTGCTCTCGATCAGTTCGTCGACGATGTAGACAAGCAGCCCACTAGGTTCGCGTGCCGGGTATAAGCAGTAGCCCTGGTCCGTTGCGGGGTGACCGCAAGCTATTGCTTGGTGCCCGGCGCCCTGCCCGGGTTGGGCCGGTGCATAGGGAATGTTGTCAGGCTCGACAGATGAAAGCAGCGGCTGGCTTCGCCCTGGCGAGCGGGCGGTCTATGATTTCAATAAAGGTACCCGGCTCTTTGCTCCCGGCCTGGCGACGCATTCTGGACCATGGCATGGGCCATTTGCTCGAACCGGTCGTACGCCGCCGACCCCGGAGGCGTTTTTCGATCAATGGGGAGAATAGCGCCTTGGTTTCAACGTACGACAAGCCCGACAAGCCGAGTGGCAGTTACGACTTCGGCCCGCGTGTTGACCGGGACCGTAAACTCGAGCGTTTGCGAAACCAGGCGCTGGCGGTATGGCCAGTCGAAGCGCGCTGGCTCACAGCGCATGGCCTGGCCGATGGCATGAACGTCCTCGACGTGGGTTGCGGGCCGGGTTTTGTCACCGAGCAACTCGCCAGGCTCAATCCCTGTGGCGAGACCGTTGGCCTTGAACCCGATCCGGAACTGGCGCGCCTCGCCGACGCCTTGTTTGCGTCCCGCCCCGGGCTTTCCTTGCGTCATGGGAGCCTGTCGGGTAGCGACCTGCCGGAAAGCCATTTCGATTTCGCCTATGTGCGTTTTGTCATGCAACATCTGGCAGCTCCGGCGGAGGGCCTGCGCAGGCTCTACCGACTCCTCAAGCCCGGAGGGGTGGTCGCACTGGCGGATGTCGATGACGGATTGACCGTGCTCTATCCGGAGCCTCCGGAACTGGATGAGATCATGCGACTTTCCGAGGCGATCCAGGTGCAGGCCGGGGGTGATCGTCATATTGGGCGGAAACTTCCCGCGCTGCTCGAGGAAACCGGCTTCAGCGATGTCGGATTCGAGGTTCTGCCCTTCACCAGTCACCACCTCGGTCGTACGGCATTGTTCGATATCGTCTTGTCCTTCAGGCTGCAAAAGGCCGGGCAGGGTGTGCCCGCCGAGATGGAGCAGCTCGTTGCTCGGGCAAAGGCGTTCTTCGACGGCCGAGACTGGCACGGGGTCGCCTGCGTCGTCGCCGCCTTTGGTGCCAGGCCATGACGGCCGGGCGGCGCGATGACTTGGGGCCGGTTTCGCTTGCGCAGACGGCGGCGGAGCGGCACGCAGTCTACCGGCTGAGGTACGAGGCATACGTGCGCGAGCTCAGGAAAGGCTCCCTGAGCAATGTCGATCATCGGGCCGGACTGCTTCACGACCCCGAAGACGATCAGGAGGGGGTGAGCATCCTGTATACCGGTACCGCAGTCGCGATGACCGGCTCGGTGCGGCTGCAGGTCTGGGAGCCGGGACAGGTGCCGGAGAAGATCTACGAGCGCTACTCTCTGGATCTGTTTCACGGCATCGAAGCCTTTCCCGTAGCCGAGGTTGGACGGCTGGTGATCCGTCAGGACGTGCGGGGCGGACGCCTGCTGTCTGCGCTGGCTTCGGCCGCATTCCAGTACGGTACGGCGCATCGCGAAGCCGCGATCTGCTTTCTTTACTGCTCCCCGGGATTGGTCCGCGCCTACATGCGTCTGGGCTGCCGGCCATATCCCGGCTTCGTGATCCCGAATGCCGATGGCATCCGTTTACCCATGTTCATCACGTCTGCGGATGTCATACAGCTTCATGCGATCGCCTCGCGACCGGCTCCACGCACCGGGTTCCAACCCGCGAGAGATCGCGCAACCCCCGAGATGGCCCGAATGCTCGAGGAAGTCGCCGCCCTTCCCTACCACTACGAGACCGATCCCGAGCAGATCTGGCAGGAGGTCCGGGACTGCCTTCAACCCGGCCCGCAGCCCTGCTCCCGGTTGCTGGACGGGGTTTCTGCGGAAGAGGCCAGGCTGCTCTGCGAGCACGGATTCGTAATGGAGATCCCCGCCGAGAAGGTGGTCATGCGCGAAGGGCTGGTGGAACGCGACCTGTACCTGGTGCTGCAGGGCCGTTACCAGGTGCAAATCGGAGACACGGCGATCATCGTGCTTGCCGAGGGCGACGTGCTTGGCGAGGTGTCGTTTTTTCAGAATCCCGGCGAGCGTGTCGCGACGATCCGTTCCCTGACACCCGGCCGCGTCATGGTGCTCGAGCGTCATTTCGTCGAGCGCCTCATCCCTACACACCCGGAGCTTGCCTGCCGCCTGTTGTTGAATCTGGGACGGATTCTATCGAGTCACCTCGCCATGGCGCTGCGTGCCTATATCGGTGAGCAATAGGCTGCCACCCAACGTTCGTTCGGCAAGCGGCATCTTGCCCTGCTGTACGCACCTGCCGGTGACATCGGCGAAGCGGCGCAGGGGTGGTCAGCTATGCCAGCGAGGACCCGGCGGAGTGGCGAGCGGCGCAACGCGGTGTTGCAATGATCTGGGCGTCGCGGCAGCGATGCGGTCGCCGTGACAATGGGCTGATCGCTACGCCAGTCGCCAGCTCAATCGTTCGTTTGCCCTCAGCGGCGTAACGCCTCCGTGATGCCGGGCAGATACCGCGTGGCTTTCCCTAACCAGCGTAATGCGATCGGTATTGCGCGGCAGGCCATAGAAGTCGGGACCAAAGTGGCTGGAGAAGGCCTCCAACTTGTCCAGCGCACCGGCCCCCTCGAAGGCCTCGGCGTACAGCTCGATGGCGGCATGGGCGGTGTAGATGCCGGCGCAGCCGCAGGCTGTCTCCTTGGCGGTAGTCACATGGGGCGCACTGTCCGTGCCGAGGAAGAACTTGGGGTTGCCACTGGTGGCGGCGGCGACCAGGGCATTGCGGTGAGTCTCCCGTTTCAGCACCGGCAGACAGTAGTAGTGGGGACGGATGCCGCCCTCGAACATGGCGTTGCGGTTGTAGAGCAGGTGGTGCGCGGTGATGGTGGCCCCCACCGTGGCCGGGGCGGCAGCCACGAACTCGGCTGCCTGGCGTGTGGTGATGTGCTCAAGCACTACTCTGAGCCGCGGCAGGCGCCCTAACAGAGGCGCAAGGATACGCTCGATGAACGCCGCCTCCCGATCAAACACATCGACGTCCGGGTCCGTCACCTCGCCGTGGAGCAGCAGCGGCATCCCGATTTCCTGCATGGCTTCCAAGGCGGCCTCCACCCGGCGGATGTCGGTGACGCCGGAATCCGAATTGGTGGTAGCCCCGGCGGGGTAATACTTCACCGCTTTCACGAAGCCGCTGGCACTGGCGTTGAGGATCTCGTCAGGCAAGGTGTTGTCGGTCAGATACAGCGTCATCAGCGGCTCGAAGTCCAGCCCGGCTGGCAGGGCCGACAGGATGCGCCCCCGGTAGGCGGCGGCCTCCGCGACGGTGCGTACCGGCGGCTTCAAGTTCGGCATCACGATGGCCCTGGCGAAGCGCCGGGCGGTATCCGGCAGCACGGCAGCCAGCATATCGCCGTCGCGCAGATGCACGTGCCAGTCGTCCGGGCGGGTGAGGGTCAGCGTGTTCATAGTTCGGTATCTTGCTGCAGTCTCGAAGACAGAAAATACGGTAGGCACGACTATCGTTCTCGCCGTCTGTCAGGATACCCCAAGCCGCCGTCTCAGACACATTGAGCGCTGCGAAAATCGAACTGACCCACCTCGTTTCTCCGCCACCATCTGACATCCCATTCGCGGTGGGTATGTCCAGCCCGCTACTCGATAAGCGGCGGAATTCCTTCGCAATCATCAGCGCGGCGCCTTACGCCACCGTCCCGGCAGGCGGTTCGGCCGGAACCGCTGCCCGAGTAAATTTTTCTGCGTTCTCCGGGGAGTTGGCGAGGCATGATCGATAACTGTCCTGCGCACCGCGCGACTGCAGCGTGACCACTGAACGCCGACAGTTTCCGCGCGCTGCCTGTTATGCGCCGTGGCTGAGGCGCTTCGGCGAACAGACGAGGCTCATGTGTTTGCGGTGCCGCCTGAGATTGCGCCTCAGATGGGGCCGGGATCGGATCGGTGTGTGCTGGCATGCTTGTGCTCGGCAGTCCACTAAAATGCGCCGCCCTGTGGCGTTGCGCCTCCCCGGGCGTACCGGATGACACCGTGGCCGAGAAGGGCGTTCAGCGGGTCCTGGAGCGATCGTGAATTCGTCGGCGGGGATGCCCTACAATGAAACTGATGGCTGTGTGTGCATGGACACAAGGGGAGCGGAACGATGAGGTTGCTGAGGATTCTTGGGATCACTGTCGCGGTAATCGTCGCGCTGGGGCTTGCGGCAGTGGCGGCTATCAACCTGATTCCTGGTGAATATTACAAGCAGCCGATCGCATCCCTGGTCAAGAAGGCCACGGGCCGCGATCTGGTCATCAACGGCGATGTCGATGTAAAGCTCGGGTCCAGTTTCAAGTTCGCGGCCTCGGATGTCAGCTTCGCGCACGCAGATTGGGGTTCGCGACCGGAGATGTTCTCGAGCCAGCGGATTGAGGGCGAGGTGGCGCTCGCGCCGCTGATCAAGGGGCTGCTCGACGTGCGCCTGGTCCTGGAATCGCCCAATCTCCTACTGGAGACCGATCCAGACGGGCGCGGGAACTGGGAGATGGGTGCCGGGCAGCAGGAAGCTGAGCCACAGGACGAGGCCTCGGCCGATGGTGGCAGCGCCCTGCTGCGTCCGTTCCTCCGCGAGCTGCGTTTCGAGCAGGTCGAAGTCGAATATCGCGATGCGTCCGCCGGCCGGGAGCATCATGCGGAGTTCGAAAAGATCCTGTTGAGTTCGCAGGGAGAGCGTGTCTCAGTGGACCTCAAGGGTCGTCTCGATGGACAGCTACTGAACCTGACGGGTGGGATCGATGAATCCGCTATCGGCGCGGCGGATCAACCGACGGGTTTCACGCTGACCGGCAACCTCGGCGACATTGAGCTGCAGGCCCGCGGTATGCTCGATGCCATCTCCGCAGCCGCCAACGTCGACCTGAGACTCGAGGCAAAGGCACCTTCGCTTGCGGCCCTGACCAAATTCGCCGGCAGAGATCTGCCGGACCAGGGGCCGCTGGACGTGACACTCCATATCAGCGGTGCCGACGGCGACTACCGCGCGGACGATATCAAGGTGAAGCTGGGAGCGGAGATGTTGACCGCGGCGGTCGAGGGCACGATCGCGGATCTGGCCGAAATGAGCGGCATCGAACTCGATGTTGCGATGGATACCGCACGCCTGCCGGACGTCGTGCAGCAAACCGGTATCGAGGTGCCCGTGGCCCTGCCTTCTGCGCTCAACGCCGAGGCGAAGCTGTCCGGCAGTCTGGAGGCACTGGCCGTGCCCGCTTACAAGGTCGGAATCCAGGACGAGGGCGTCGAGGCCTCAGCCACTGGCCAGGTGGCAGACCTGCTGGCGTTGAAGGGACTCATGGCCGATGTGTCCATGGAGACCCGCTCGCTCGCGGCCCTGTCGAAATATGCCAACACCGAATTGCCGGACTCGGGGCCGGTCGCGCTGACCGGCAAGCTGAGCAGCCCGGGCGGACTCGACGCGCCGAGTGATGTCTCCGCGAACATCAAGGGCGACGGGGTCAACGCAGACATCGCCGGGAGCATCGCCGATTTGCTTGCGGCAGAGGGCGTTTCATTGGCGCTGAACGTCGAGGGTGATTCACTGCAGCAGGTCGCCAGTCTGGCGGGGCAGGATCTGCACAGTCGCGAGCCGATGCGTCTGAAGGGCATCGAGCGGCCGGTGCGGACCTACCGGGTGACGGAGATCACGCCGGACGAGCCGTCGCGGGGATCGCTCTGCGCCGAAGGGGAAGGGCTCAGCGTGCGGATCGATTTCGACCGGATCACGGATACCGACCGGCGTCAGGCCATCGGCAAGCTCGAGGTGGCCCTGTCGCGGCTGCGGCGTGCCCC
>CBDTXT010000089.1:0-9155 GCA_965364465.1 uncultured Chromatiaceae bacterium | reverse complement strand
TCGCACGATGTATAGCGTGTGAAATGCAAATGCATGCAACATCACGCATCGTTTCTAATGATGGGTGATCATCTAGCCTCAACGCTTCTGGAGTTCGGGGCGATACGTCGATAGCCGGTCCGCAAGAAGATCGAATAGTCTTCGCCGACATGCATGCGGGTACGCTGGCCGTGAAGCGATGGGCTCGCGTGAACCAACCGGAGGCAATGCAGCACGCCGCCGCAACTTCGGTGCTCTTCGAGGTACAACGGAGCGGAGTGCACCCGTGGCGGTCAGGCGATGCTGCGAATGTCCAATGTCCGGATCACGCCGAACGTCTGCGTGGTGCCCGGTAGTGATGGCGGTCGGTCACTACCGCGTCCAAGGGCACATCCCAGGGCTGCACCTCGACGTGCGGGATTTGTTGCGAATGGTGGGCGAGTCCCAGCAGGTAAGGGCGTTTTGCATGTTTAAGGCGATGCACGAAGGCAAGGCTGCGGTCGTAGTAACCCCCCCCCATGCCAAGACGATTGCAGTCACTGTCAAAACCGAGCAGCGGCAGGATCATCAAGTCGAGTCGGCGTGCCGGGATCAGGCGGCCGGGTCCCGGCAGGGGTTCCGGTATGCCGAACTGATTCAATTCCATCGGGTCCCCCGCGTGCCAGCGGCAGAACCACAGGTGCCCGCGTCTGAAGGGATGGAGTATCGGCAGAAAACATGTCTTGCCCATCTGCGCCGCCTGCATCAGCAGGGGTAATGGGTCGATCTCGCCTTTGCTGCCGACGTAACCCGCAATGCGCCTCGCGCGGCGAAATTCTGGGATGCGCTGGATCCGCCGCAACGCGGTCTTTTCGGCCGTTTCCCTGAGTTCCGGTGGCAGCCTGAGCCGGTCGTGTTTCAACTGTCGGCGCAGCGCGGTCAGATCGGTCAAGTTTTCCGCTCTTCTTCAAGCCGATGATGGCGTCACCGGAGGGCACAGACAGGGTGGCATCTGCGCACCAGTCGATCATGTCCGGCGATGCCGCAAACACGCTACAGCCGGCGTCTGAGACAAAGCGCATTCGACCCGTCTGGAGCATTGGGGAGAGACATTCCCCGCCTGTGCCGGTACTTGCCGTTGTCCTTGAACCGTGAGGTTCAAGTGGGGCCGAAACGGTATCTCAGGCTTTCCGCTACGAGGCGGACATGCACACCGACACCGGTGAATCGGCCCCGGGGTGCTTTAAGCATAGGCTCAAGGGAACATCGGGCCAGCTATCGAACACCGCAGGGAATGTCTAACTGAAGGCTAAACCCAAATGCCTCAGAGTTCCAGCTGGGTGCTGTCGTTCAATGCGATTTCGATCCGCTCACGCAGCGCACGGATGCGTTTGTTCGAGGAGCTGGCCGCCGAATCCTGCTCCGATTTTTCGTGCAGCAGCTCATGCGCCAGGTTGAGTGCCACCATCACCGCGATGCGATCGGTACCGATCACCTTGCCGGTCCCGCGCACCTCGCGCATGCGGGCGTCCAGGAATCGCGCCGCGCTGACCAACTCGTTCTCGGCCCCGGGTTCGCAGGCGATACGGTATTCCTTGCCGAGGATGCTGACTGCGACCGGTTGGCTGGATTTGGTCACGCCTCGTCCCCCAGCCGTTTCAGCCGGACGATCATGTCTTCGACACGGTGTTTCGCCTGATCGGTCTTGGCGGTGAGTCGGTCGCGCTCGGTAAGGAGTTCCTGCTCCCGTGCGCGCAGGGTCTTGTTCTCATCCTTGAGGTGCGTGCAGGCACGTATCAATTCCTCGACGCGCGCCTCGAGTGCGCGCAGGTCCTGCTCTTGAATGCCTTGTTTTCCAGAATCGCTCATGGCTTGCTGCAATATAGTTTCGGTCGTCGAGCCGGGTCAATGGCGCTGCGTGCTACGATTGTATATTGCCAAGCCCAAGTTTGACGCGATTGAGATGACTGCGAGCGAATCCGACGCCGTGCCCGACTATGCGACGCTGGCCTCGACGCTGCAGCGTTGTGCCGCTGCGAACAGTCCCTCGGAAGCACACGGCTTTGCACTCGGACTGGCGGTAGCAAGGGTGCGCGAGCCCTACAAGGTCTGGTGCGAAGAACTTTATTCGGATCTGGATCCCGCCGATGTGCTGGCCGGTGAATGCAGGTCCGCGCTCGATTCGCTGTTCGCCACGGTGTTCGATCGTGACGACGATGCCCCGATGCAGCTCGCACTGTTGCTCCCGCAAGATATCCAGGTGGGTGCGCAGCGCCTGGTCGCGGTGCGCGACTGGTGTCAGGGTTTCCTGTTCGGCTGCGGGCTCGGCGGGCAGGACGCGAATGACAGGCTCTCCGAGGCCGGGCGCGGTTTCCTGCACGACGTCGCCGAGTTCACGCGGATGGACACTGCCGATGTCGAAAACAACGCGGAGAACCAGGCAGCCCTGATCGACATCGAAGAGTATCTGCGCGAAGGTGTGATGCTGATGCGCGAGGAACGACAGCGGCAGCCGGGGGGGGCATGAACTCGTCCGAATTCAGGCGCCGGCGGCGCCAGCTGATGGGCATGATGGGACGCGGCAGTATTGCGATCCTGCCCACCGGTCGGCAGGCCGTTCGCAGCCGGGATGTGCACTATCCGTTCCGTCCGGACAGTGACTTCTATTACCTGACCGGTTTCCCTGAGCCCGAGGCCGTGGTGGTGTTGGTGCCCGGTCGGGCACATGGCGAGTACATCCTGTTCTGCCGCGAGAAAGACCCGGGCAAGGAGCTCTGGGACGGCTATCGTGCGGGGTTGCAAGGCGCGGTCGCGGAATACGGCGCAGACGATGCGTTTCCGATCTCCGATCTTGACGACATCCTGCCGGGCCTGCTCGAAGAGCGTGAGCGGGTGTTCTTCGCGATGGGTTCGGACCCGACACTCGACAAGCGGGTTTCGGACTGGGTCGGCCAGGTCCGCGCGCGCGGACGGTCCGGGGTGCACGGGCCGATCGAGTTCCTTGCCCTCGATCATTTCCTACACGATATGCGGCTCTACAAGAGCCGCGCCGAAGTGGCTGTGATGCGCCGCGCGGCGCGACTCTCGGCGCAGTCGCATTGCGAGCTGATGCGCCAATGCAAGCCCGGCATGCATGAGTACCAGCTCGCTTCCGTGTTCAGCCACCATTGCCAAATGGGCGGGGCCGCGCACCTTGCCTACCCCTCGATCGTCGGCGGGGGGAACAACGCCTGCGTGCTGCACTACGTCGAGAACAGTGCCGTCCTGAACGATGGTGACCTTGTCCTGATCGACGCCGGCTGCGAGGTGGACTGCTATGCCTCCGATATCACCAGGACCTTCCCTGTGAGTGGTCGATTCAATGATGCGCAGCGGGCGCTTTACGAACTGGTACTGGAGGCACAACTGGCGGCCATCGACAAGGTCCGCGCCGGTAACCACTGGAATGATCCGCACCAAGCGGCGGTGCGCGTCTTGACCAAGGGCCTGCTCAGGCTCGGTCTGTTGCGCGGGAAGCTTGCGAAGGCACTGAAGGCGCAGTCCTACACGCGCTTTTTCATGCACCGCACCGGCCATTGGCTCGGCATGGACGTGCACGACGTCGGGGACTACAAGATCGACGGCCACTGGCGCGAGCTCGAACCCGGTATGGTGTTGACGGTGGAACCGGGTCTGTACATCCCGCGCGGCGCCAAGGGAATTGCGAAGAAGTGGCAGGGCATCGGTGTCCGAATCGAAGATGACGTCCTGGTTACCCGCGGGGAGCCCGATGTATTGACCCGCGACGTGCCCAAGACAGTCGAGGATATCGAGGCGTCAATGGCGTGATGAACCGCTCTGAGACATACGACCTGATCATCGTCGGCGGCGGCATGGTCGGAGCCAGTCTGGCGCTGGCGCTGGCCGGGCGTGGCTTGCGCATGGCGCTGATAGAGGCCCACCGGGCCGGCGAGGACGGCCCGCCCAGCTATGACGACCGGGCCATCGCGCTCGCCTACGGTAGTCGCCGAATATTCGAGGCCATCGGGGTGTGGCCCGGACTCGAGACGCTGCTGGAGCCGATTCATCAGATCCATGTGTCGGATCGCGGCCACTTCGGCGCCACCCGTCTGCATGCGTCAGAGGAGGGCGTCCCGGCACTGGGATACGTGATCACCGGGCGCGCACTCGGTCGTGTGTTGCTCGACCGGGTGCGTCGGGAGGCGTCCGTCGACATGTTCGCGCCGGCACGCGTGATCCGCTTCGACGACCTGGGCGGCAGTGTCGCGGTCGAGCTCGAAAGTGACGGCGTGATGACCTCGCTGAAGTGCCGTCTGCTGGTGGCGGCCGACGGCGGCAACTCGATGATTCGCGGCCAACTCGAGGTCCCGGTGGTGCGCTGGCAGTATGGCCAATCAGCGGTTGTGACGAACATCACGCCGGCACGGCCGCATTGCAACGTCGCCTACGAGCGCTTTACCGACACCGGTCCCGTGGCGCTTCTGCCAATGACCGAGCAGCGCTGCGGCGTCGTCTGGACCGTGCGCAACGAACAGGTGGAGGACGTGCTGCAGCTCGACGACGATGCGTTCCTCGACGCGTTCCAAAGGCGCTTCGGTCATCGGCTCGGGCGCTTCCTGCGCGCCGGCCGACGTACCGCGTATCCGCTCAGTTTGCTGCGTGCGCGTGACTCGGTACGCGGGCGGGTGGTCATTATCGGCAACGCGGCCCACACACTGCACCCGATCGCCGGGCAGGGTTTCAACCTCGGGCTGCGCGACGTCGCTGCGTTGGCCGAGGTGGTCGACGAGGCTTTCTCGGACGGCGGCGATGTCGGTGCTGCGCCCGCTTTGGCGCGCTACCAGCGTTTGCGCGCGGCCGAGCAACGTAACGTGGCGCTCGCTACCGATGGCCTGGCACGCCTGTTCAGTAACCCGCTGGCGATGGTTCGTCTGGGGCGTAACATCGGGCTCCTCGCGATGGAGGTGCTGCCGGGTGCCAAGCATCCGCTGGCACGTGGGGCGATGGGTCTGCTGGGGCGCCAGCCGCGACTCGCGCGGGGGATCCCGCTTGGCTGAGCTCGATTACGACATCGCCGTCGTGGGCGCCGGCATGGTTGGTGCCGCGCTCGCGTTGGCGCTGGCGCAGCGTGGCTTCTCGGTGACGGTGCTCGAGGCACGTCCGCCGGTGTTCGAGTGGGCCCCGGACAGCCATGATCTGCGCGTGTCGGCGATTACCCGGGCATCGCAACACCTGTTGCAGAACCTCGGGGTGTGGCCGGCGATGGCCGAGGATCGCATCACCCCCTACCGACAGATGCACGTCTGGGACCGGGCCGGGTTCGGCGAGATCCACTTCGACGCCGCCGACCTGGGGGAGCCCGATCTCGGCCACATAGTCGAGAATCGCGTGATCGTAAGCACGCTCTGGCGCGCGCTCGGTGACCAGGGGGTCGCGTTAAGGGCACCGGCGGAACTCCGCATCCTGGAGACCGGAGAGGTCGGCGCCGTTCTCGAACTGGCCGATCGCAGCCGCTTGCGCGTGGGCCTGGCGGTCGGCGCCGATGGCGCGCGATCCCGGGTGCGCGAGCTGGCCGGCATCGGTACGCGCGGCACGCCCTACGATCAGCACGCGCTGGTAGCCACCGTCAGCGCAGAGCGGGGTAATCAGGCCACCGCCTGGCAACACTTCATGCGCGACGGCCCGCTCGCCTTGCTTCCGCTGCAGAGCGACCTGTTCTCGATCGTCTGGTCCACCCGGCCGGAACAGGCCGCGCGTCTGTGTGACATCGCCGAGGGAGAATTCAACAGCGCGCTGACCGAGGCGAGCGAGGCGCGCCTTGGTGCCCTGAGTTTGGTCGGTGAGCGCGCCGTCTTTCCGCTGCGCCAGCAGCACGCGGCGCGCTATGTCGGTCCGGCGCTCGCGCTGGTGGGTGATGCTGCGCACGTGATCCATCCGCTGGCGGGGCAGGGTGTCAATCTCGGTTTCCTCGATGCCGCCGCGCTGGTCGACGCGCTGCTCGCCGGGCGCGAACAGGGGCGCCCGGCAGGCGCACTACGCGATTTGCGCGCCTATGAGCGCAGTCGCAGGGGGCACAACACTGCGACCCAGTTCGCAATGGATGCGTTCAAGCACCTGTTCGGCAATGATTCTGGCCCGCTCTCGCTGGCGCGCAACCTCGGGCTCGGCCTGGCCGGCCGTCTGTCGCCGCTGCGTCGGACGTTCGAGCGCATCGCGCTCGGGCAGGGCCCGGGGCTCCCAACACTCAGTCGGCCGCCAGGCCCGCACTGATTCCCGACCCCGGGCCCCGGCACGCCGAGCGGACCCCTCGCGTTTCGAGCCGTATCTCTGGTCGCGTGCCGTGGCCCTGCGTTCACCGCCGTTCCCAGTCTGGCCGTTTCCGGTTGACATTCATGCGAACAATAATAAAATCGAGAATCATTCGCATTCGATACCCCACTGAGGTTATGAGATGAAGCGCAATTTGTCGATCGGCCTGCTGGCGGCCGCCCTGTCTTTCCCCGTCGTCGCATCAGCCGACGAAGTGGTCGTCTACTCGGCACGTAACGAGCACCTGATCAAGCCCTTGTTCGACCGCTACACCGAGGAGAGCGGGGTCGCGATCAAATACATTACCGACAAGGCCGGCCCGCTGTTGCAGCGCCTCAAGGCGGAAGGCGCGCGGTCGCCGGCCGACATGCTCATCACCGTGGACGCCGGGAACCTTTGGCACGCGGCAGAGAGCGGCGTGCTCGCGCAGATCGACTCGCCGGCGCTCGATGCGAACGTCCCGGCCAAGCTGCGCGATCCGCAGGGCCGCTGGTTCGGCCTGTCCGAGCGTGCCCGCACCATCGTCTACAGCACGGACCGTGTAAAGCCGGATGAACTGAGCAGCTACGAAGACCTGGCCGACCCGAAATGGCGCGGCCGTCTGTGCCTGCGTACGTCCAAGAAGGTCTACAATCAGTCACTGGTCGCGACGCTGATAGCGCGCCATGGTGAGGAAAAGGCCGAGCAGATCGTGCGGGGCTGGGTGGCCAACCTCGCAGCCGCGCCTTTCTCGAATGACACCAAGGCCATGGAGGCGGTGGCCGCCGGGCGGTGCGATGTGACCATCGTCAATACCTATTACTTCGGGCGGCTGCAGAAGGCGCAGCCAGACGTCAAGCTGGCGATTTTCTGGCCAAACCAGGAGAGCAGCGGGGTGCATGTCAACGTGTCTGGGGCCGGCGTGACCCGACATTCCAAGCACCCGGAAGCAGCACAGCGGCTGCTGGAATGGCTGTCGTCCGGGACCGCGCAGGCGCAATTTGCCGGCCTCAACATGGAGTACCCGGTGAACCCCGGCGTCCCGGTCGACCCGACGGTTGCCGCCTGGGGCACATTCAAAGCGGACGAACTCAATGTGAATGCGGCGGGCCGGCTGCAGGCCGACGCGATTCGACTGATGGACCGTGCAGGTTATCGATGATCCCGTTCGCGTGGCTCAGGTTCGGCGATCAGCGGTGTGAGCGATGGCGGCTACGCTGAGCCGGGCCGCAGGGTCGCGTCCGCGGCCGTCCGCTCCGGATCCTGGCGGGCCCGCCGGCGACGCGAGACCGCGCGCCCGCGATATCAATGCACCCTGGCGTTGGGCCAGCCGCCTGCTGGCGGTTTCGGTATTGGTGCCGCTGGTCGTGATCCTGGCGTCCTGGCTCCACTTCGATCCCGCCGTCTGGGTGCATCTGGGCGGTACGATCCTGCCGCAGCTGCTGATCAACACCTTCTGGCTGGTCTCCGGGGTCGCGCTGGGCACCTTGATGCTCGGTGTGCCGCTCGCCTGGCTGACTGCGACGTGCGAGTTTCCGGGCCGCCGCCTGCTCGACTGGGCCCTGATGATGCCGTTCGCGCTGCCGGCCTATGTGATGGCCTTCGTGTTCGTCGGGGTACTGGATTTCTCCGGGCCGGTGCAGTCGGGCCTGCGGCAGCTGTTCGGCCTGCCGCCCACCTGGTCACTCGAGGTACGCAACACGCTGGGCGTGATCCTGGTGATGACCCTGGTGCTCTACCCTTATGTGTACATGCTCGCGCGCGTATCGTTTCTCGGTCAGGGGCGCAGTGCATACGAGGCCGCTCGAAGCCTGGGTCTGGGACCGTGGGCGGCCTTCTACCGGGTTTCACTGCCGATGGCGCGGCCCGGGATAATCGCCGGACTGAGCCTCGCCTTGATGGAGGCGCTGGCCGACTTTGGTGCCGTTTCGGTATTCAATTTCGACACCTTCACCACCGCGATCTACAAGGCCTGGTTCGGCTTTTTCGACCTGCAGAGCGCAGCCCAGCTGGCCTCGATCCTGTTGACCATCGTGTTGCTCGCTCTGGTACTGGAGCGGCGCTACCGTGACCGTGCGCGCTTCACCGACGCGGCGAGCAGTGGTTCACAGCGGCGCATCCGCCTCGCGGGCGGGGCTGCGCTTGCGGCCAGCGGCCTCGGCTGGACGGTATTTCTGCTCGCGTTCGTGCTGCCGGTAGCGCGCCTCGCCACTTGGGCCTGGGGCGCCCGGGGCGACCTCGATGCGCGCTATCTCGACCTGTTTGCTCACACCCTCTCGCTCGGGGTCATGGCCGGTCTGCTGACCGTCGCGGCGGCGTTTGTCCTCGCCTACGCGCAGCGCTACCACGGCGATCTCAGCACCGCGGTCAGCGTGCGCATCGGCACGCTGGGCTACGCGCTGCCCGGATCGGTACTCGCGGTGGGCGTGATGCTGTCGCTGACCTGGTTCGATCATCGCATCGCGGATGCGGTCGCATGGTTGACCGGCAGGGAGATGGGCCTGGTCCTCTCCGGCACCGTTCTGGCCTTGCTGATGGCCTATTTTGCGCGCTTCCTCGCGGTCGCTTACGGGCCGGTCGACAGCGGCCTGGAGCGCATCCGGCCGAGTATCCGCGACGCGGCGCGCAGCCTCGGGGCCGGTCAATGGGAGACAGTCTGGCGGGTCTATCTGCCGATGCTGCGTCCCGGCCTGCTCACGGCCGGGCTGCTCGTGTTGGTCGACGTGATGAAGGAAATGCCCGCCACCTTGCTGCTGCGGCCCTTTGGCTGGGACACGCTGGCGGTGCGGATCTACGAACTGACCTCCGAGGGCGAGTGGGGCCGTGCCGCGCTGCCGGCGATGGCGCTGTTGCTGGTCGGGTTGGTGCCGGTGATCCTGTTGGTGCGCAAATCGGCGCGCGACTAGCCC
>CBDTXT010000088.1:0-9213 GCA_965364465.1 uncultured Chromatiaceae bacterium | reverse complement strand
AGCCGGTGCCCGCGCCGGAGACGGCGATCGACACGGTGCTGGCCCACGCCCGCGACTACGACTGGTTCGAGACGCGCGGCCGCAACGCGTGCAACGTGCTCGACGTGGTGCATCCGCTGTGGCTGCTCGGCCGTCAGCCCGACCATCGCCGCGCCGAGGTCGTCGATGCCGTGGGAGGGCTGCTCGCGCGCACGGTGGAGCAGTGGGTCGGTGGGGAGGGCTTCGCGTTCGAGGCGGTGCCCGGGGATTTCGCCACGCGCCTGGTGTATGCGCTGGCGGCCGGGCAGGCGGCCGGCGGCGACGCCCGCGGCCGCCAGTCTGCCGCGCTGCTGGTGGTGCGCAAACAGGGCGGTTACCTGGGGCTGAACGATCGTTACATTGATCTGCACGTCGAAGACCACCCGACCCCGATTCGCGAGCTCTCGCGTCTGCTCGAAATCCGCCTCGCCCAGCTGGCCCATACCGACGCAAAGGCCCTTTTGGAGCAGGCGCAGGACGCTGAAGGCGCCGAGCGGGCAGACCTGCTCGACCAGGCGCATGGCCTGATGGAGCATGCGCTCGAACTTTATCCCGAGGACGACTACGGTTGGTGGCTGCAGGCCCGGATCCAGCTCTTGCAGGGCCAGCCGGAGGCAGCCGCATTGTCGGCGCAGCGCGCACTGATCGAGAATCCGACATGGCGCCGCTTGCCGGCAGCGATCCGTGCCAGCCTCGGTGTCGCGCCGGAAGAGATCGCGGCGCTGCTCGAGGTCGATTCGTTCCGAAGCGTCTGGCAGAGCCTGGCGCCCGAGACGCCCGCAGTCACGCAATGAATACCCCGGCCGAAACCGAGCATACCGCCGGTCCAGCGGAACGCCCAGGTCGCGGCCGGCCCAGCCTCTCGGCGCAGGTCTTCATCGCGCTGGGCCTGGGCATCCTCGCGGGGCTGTTTTTCGGCGAACTGATTGCACCGGTGCAGATCATCGGGCAGATCTTTATCGGCCTGCTGCAGATGACGGTGCTGCCGTACATCCTGGTGTCGCTGATCGCGGGCATCGGGAAGCTGAGCTACGCGGAGATGCGCCTGCTCGCGGTCAAGGGTGGACGCTTCGTGCTGCTGTTCTGGGTGCTCGCGCTGGTGCTCACGGTGGCCTTCACGGCCGCGTTCCCCGACTGGGTGTCGGCTACGTTCTTCAGCAGCAGCCTGGTCGAGGTCGGCGAGCAGCCCGACCTGGTCGCGCTCTACATCCCGTCGAACCCGTTCTTCTCGCTGTCCAGCAGCGTCGTGCCGGCGGTGGTGCTGTTCAGCCTCGCGGTCGGCCTGGCGATCATCGGCGTGCCCAACAAGGGCGGCTTTATCGAGGACCTCGACGTGATCGGCGACGCGATCATGCGGATCGCCGGTTTCGTCGCCCGGCTCGCGCCGATCGGCGTGTTTGCATTGATCGCGACGGCCGCCGGGACGCTCGACATCGAGGCCCTCGGGCGGCTCCAGGTCTATATCCTTACCTACATCGGTGTCGCGCTACTGCTGTCGTTCTGGGTGCTGCCGGCGCTGGTCGGCGTATTGACGCCGATCAGACCGCGTCGCTTGCTCGCGGCCTCGCAGGATGCGCTGGTCACCGCATTCGCGACCGGCTCGCTGCTGATCGTGCTGCCGCTGCTGTCCGAGCGCATGAAAGAGGTGCTGGCCGAGTCCCGGATGGCAGAACAGGAGGCCGAGAGCGCGGTCGATCTGGTCGTGCCGATCAACTTCAACCTGCCCAACCTCGGCAAGCTGATGTCGCTGGCCTTCGTGCCGTTTGCCGGTTGGTTTGCCGGCGCACCGGTCGAGATCGAGCAGTTTCCGCTGTTCCTGGTGTCCGGACTGCTCAGCTTCTTCGGCGAGGTCGTGGTGGCCCTGCCGTTCCTGCTCGACCTGATGCACGTGCCGGCCGACATGTTCCAGCTGTTTCTCGCGGTCGATGTCTTTACCGGGCGCTTCGGCACATTGGTCGCCGGCGTGCATACGATCGTGCTGGCCGTGTTGACGGCCGCCGCGGTCTCGGGTCACATCCGGCTGCATTGGGCATCGCTGGTCCGCTATGCGCTGATTTCCGTGGTCCTTGCCGTCGCGGTGTTCGGCGGCCTGCGCTTCTTCTTCGAGGTCGTCGTCCCGCAGGAGTATCGCGAGTACAAGAAACTCGTGCAGATGGAACTGTTTGTCGATCGGGTCGAGAGCAAGGCGGTCAAGGCCGCGGAGGTCGCACCGCAGCCGGCGGGCAGTGATGGCACCCGGCTGGCGGCCGTGCGCGAACGCGGCACCTTGCGTGTCGGATATCCGAACGCCTCGCTGCCCTTCGTCTATCGCAACGAGCAGGGTGAAACGGTCGGGCTCGAGGCCGACTTGGCACACCTGCTCGCTGCGGAGCTGGGCGTCGGTCTCGAGTTTGTGCTGGTTGAGCACGAGGACATCCACAAGCACCTGACCGCGGGCCGGATCGACGTCATGATGGGCGGCATGCTCGTGACGCCCGAGCGCGCGATCGAGGTCAACTTTACTGCGCCCTACCTCAATTCGACGTTGGCACTGGTCGTGCCGGACCATGACCGCGGGCGTTTCGATACCAACGAAAAGCTCCGAGAGATCGAGGACATAACGCTGGCGGCGGTGAACCTCCCCTACTACTCCCGATTCGTGGAAAGCCACCTGTCGAACGTAGAGGTCATGCCGATCGATTCGCCACGGGATTTCTTCCTCGCAGAGGCAGGTGCGTTCGACGGGCTGCTGTTTGCGGCCGAGGCCGGTTCGGCCTGGACCCTGGTCTACCCAAAGTATACCGTCGTGGTGCCGAAGCCCAGAACGGTCACCGCGCCGATCGCGCTCGGCATGCCGCGCAATGCGCCGATGCTGTCGGATTTCGTCGATTCCTGGTTGCTTCTGCAACGCGAGTCGGGTGTGCTCGAGGAACTCCAGCGCTACTGGATCCAGGGCGAGGGTGCGGAAAGCAAGGAACCGCGCTGGTCGATCGTGCGCAACGTGCTGGGCTGGGTCGACTGAGGCGCACGGCCGGCCTGCGCCTTGGGGCGGTCGAGGGCCGACCTCGGTTGGACGGCTGTGCAGGCCAGGCCGCTCACCGTGCAATGCCGGGACAGGGTTCCAACAGCACTGTCCGAGTCGAAGCGGCGAGTGCATCAGGTGCATGTCCTGTCGAAATGCGGCAAAATTCCGTGCGGCGCGCAGCGGGGGTGTCTGGCAGGGCATCAATGGCTGACTCGCCGGCCGCTTAGCATCATTTTCCCACCCGGTTGATCCGATCGCTTTGCCTCGGGTGCAAACATTGAGGAGACAGTTTCATGCGTATCCATCGATCCGTCGGGGTCCAGGCACCGCGTCCCACGCCCAAGCGTCTGCTCAGACTGGGCGTCTTGCTCGGCGGTCTGGCGACAACCGGCATCGGGCAAGCCGATGAAATGACCGACTGCATGACCCGCATGATGCAGCACAGCGACGACGGCGTGACCCTGGGGGCATTGCGCCAGTCTTGCCGGGAACAACTGGGCGACGCCGGCGCCGTGTCGGAACAGGCCGAGATGCCGGAACAGACCGAGACGCGGGGCGTGGCGAAACGCCTCAGGCACGACAAGGAAAACGTGTTGAGGCCCTTCACGCTGATGGCACACAAGCCGAACTACATGCTGGCCGCCGCATACAACTCGAGCGGCTACAATCCAGACGCATATCGCGAGGCCCTGGGCGATCCCGATTTCGACGTCGACGACACCGAGGCGCAGTTCCAGCTCAGCATCAAGGCGCCGCTGGCGATCGATCTGTTCGGCGTGATGGACATCTACGGTGCCTACACCAACCGCTCCTTCTGGCAGGTCTACAATTCGAATTCCGCACCGTTTCGCGAGACCAACCACGAGCCCGAGATCTGGGCGCAGTTCACGCCGGGCTGGGAATTCCTCGGTTTCACCAACAGCAAGAACTCGGTGGGTCTCGTCCACCAGTCGAACGGTCGCGGGGGCACGCTTTCGCGTAGCTGGAACCGGGCGTATGCGAACTTCATCGTCGAGCGGGACGATCTGGCCCTGTCCTTCAAACCCTGGTATCGCTTCAAGGAAGACGCGGACGACGATGACAACCCGGATATCACCGACTATCTCGGCCACTACGAGCTACGCGCGGCCTACAAGTGGAACGATCATGTGTTCAGCGCGATGTCGAGAAACAACCTCGAGTCCGGATTCAGCAAGGGTGCGGTTGAACTCGGCTGGAGCTTCCCGCTCGGAAACTACCCCTATCTCAAGGGCTATATGCAGTTCTTCAACGGCTATGGCGAGAGCCTGATCGATTACGACAACCACGTGAACCGCATCGGCATCGGCATCGCATTGACCGATTGGCTTTGATCGGCTCGGTGGGCGACGGCGCGCCGTCGCGCGGACAGATCGGCAACCGCGCTGCCCACTCGAACCCATGGCGCGCCAGACCCGGGGCAGTAAGCGGTGAACATCGGTCTGCCAGATAATGCACCCCGTTTTCTCTGGCTGATTGCGGCCTATTTCGCGTTTCACGTCGTCCTGCGCCTGACATTGGGCAGCAGCCTGGAGCTCGACGAGGCCGAGCAGATGGTTCTGGCGCAGCGTCTGCAGGCCGGCTACACCGGCCAGCCGCCGCTCTACACCTGGTTGCAGATCGGTTTCTTTGCGATCTTCGGCCAGGGTGTCCTGGCGCTGGCGCTGTTGAAGAACCTGCTGTTGTTTTCGATCTATGCCGGGACCTATTTCGCGGCGCGGACGCTGGGTCTGCACGGCGCGCTGGCGGCAGCCGCGGCCCTGTCGCTGTTGTTGCTGACCGATATCGGCTGGGAGTCGCAGCGCGATCTGACCCACTCGGTGCTGGTCACCAGCATTGCGGCGCTGACCCTGTGGCTCGGTTGTGTGATGGTCGCCGGCATGCCGCGGCCCCGGCACTACCTGCTGCTCGGTCTGCTGATCGGGCTCGGCACACTGTCCAAGCTCAACTATCTGTTTTTCCTCGCCGCATTGCTACTCGCGCTTTTCTCGATAGACCGGCGCCTTATCCTGCGCCCCACGTTCGTTCTGTCGGTGGTGCTTGCGGCCGTGCTGTTGAGCCCCTATGCGATCTGGATGGGCGAGGCCCCCGCGGTCGCGACGTCGAGCCTCGCGAAGCTCGATACCGCCGGTCCGGTCATGCTCGGTGATCTCGGGCCGAACCTCGCAACGTTCGCTGGGGCGATTGTGCAGTTCTGCCTGTTGTTCGTCGTGTTGTTCTTCGCCGCGGTGCGAGTCTGGCCGCGCGGCTGGAATCCGCTGCGGGGCGAGGGGAGGTCGGCCCCGGCGCTACTCCTGTTGCGGCTATTCTGGTTCTCGCTGGCGATACTCTTCGCCTACCTGTTGGTCTCCGGGGCGTCTACGTTTCGGGGGCGCTGGCTGATGCCGTTGCTGTTCTACCTGCCGGTGCTGTTCTTCGCCCTTGTCCCGGCGGCCGTGTTCACTGAGACGGTCCGGCGGCGTTACGCACGCCTGTTGCTCACGGTCGCGCTGCTGGTATCGGTGGGTCTGTTCGCGCGGGTCTACCTCGGGCCCGTGTTCGACCGGTTTGCCAAGCCGCACTTTCCCGCTGCCGCATTGGCGCAGGCGCTGGAACGACGGATCCGACCGGGACTGCCGATCGTCGCGATGGATAGCCAGATCGCCGGGAACCTCAGACACCAGCTGCCGGCGCGCCTCGTCAGCTACCCACCGGTTGCGATCCCGCTGCCAACGGCGGGCGACGTCGTGCTGGTCTGGGACGCGGACAAGGACGACGAGGTGCCGGACAGGATCATCGAATATCTCCGGCAACAGTCTTTGCAGGCGGTCCTCCCGTCGACCGCACCAGGGGTGCTCGAGGTCCCGCTGCGTTTGTCGCGCACCGAGACCTTCCGGCTCGCGTGGCAACAAGTCAGGCTTTTCCCATAGGACGCCGCGCCGGCCTCGCGTCGAAGCAGACAGTGCCTGTACCATAACCGTCGAGCAGACAATGCCATTGATGAACCGGGATCGCGGCTAGCGGTGTCGCGTTTCACCGGGGTGACGCCGATGGGGAACCGTTCCAGCATGAAACACAAGCATCCCGAGAAATTGCGCTCGTCGGACGGGCACCAGGGCCAGCCGCGCAAGAAGAAGCTGAAGCGCAAGGCATACGAAAAGCAGCTGCGCGAGCTGCAGGCCGAATTGTGTGCGCTGCAGGAATGGGTCAAGGCGACGCGACAGCGGGTGATCATCGTGTTCGAGGGTCGCGATGCGGCCGGCAAGGGAGGCACCATCAAGGCGATCACCGAGCGCGTCAGCCCGCGCGTGTTCCGGATTGTCGCTCTGCCGGCGCCGACCGAGCGCGAGAAGTCGCAGGTCTATCTACAGCGCTACATGGCCCATTTTCCGGCGGCGGGCGAGGTCGTGATCTTCGACCGCAGTTGGTACAACCGGGCCGGGGTCGAGCCGGTGATGGGCTTCTGTACCGAGGCTGAGCACCGCCGCTTCCTTACGCTGTGCCCGAAGTTCGAGAAGTATCTGGTGAACGACGGCATCGTCATGTTGAAATTCTGGCTGGAGGTCGGCGATGCCGAGCAGGAGCGACGCTTTCGCGCGCGCGTCGAAGACCCGGTGCGTCAATGGAAGCTGTCGGCGATGGACCTCCCGTCGCGCGAGCGTTGGTACGACTATTCGCGCATGCGCGACCTGATGCTCGACGCCACCGACACCCGTTGGGCCCCATGGAGCATCGTGCGTTCCGACGACAAGAAGCGTGCACGCCTGAACGTGATTGCACATATCCTCAAGCAGATCCCGTACGAGCCCCAGCCGCGGAAGAAGGTCAAGCTGCCCAAGCGCAACATGAAACACGCCTACGACGATGAAGCGAGCATGATTGGTCGGCGCTGGATCACCGAGGTCTATTGAACATACGGCGGGGCCTCGCCTGATGTTCAGTCTGTTCAAGTCGATCTTCGGCGCCGAGACTACCGGGCAGTATCCGGAATCGCTGATCGAGGCGGCGATCCAGCGGGTCATCGACGGCACGGATTCCCGGCTGCGTACGCTCCCCGGATATCGCCGGGCGCTGCGCGACCCGGTCATCCAAGCGATCGACGCGGTGCTTGCATTGGTCGACAGGCTGCCACCGCCGGTGGCGGCGAACCGCGACGACTACACCCCCGATGTCCGGCTCTCAACGCTGTTTGCATCGGCGGGTCGCATGCTCGATCTCTTTGCAGGCGACGACGCCCTCCGCGAGGTGCGCGACAGCCCGGCCTCGGCCAGTGGGCAGGCCGTCGCCTTGTTGGTGGCCCAGCGCATCGAAAAGCAGGTCAGGGGTATGCAGCTCGAAGGGGAGATGCTGCGCCGCGATGTTGCCCAGGTGGCGGTGAGCTTCAATGAGCATTGTCTGCTGTCCCCCGCGTCAAGCAACGAAGAGGCCTATCGCCAGATCAAACGGCGGGCCTTCGATCATCTGCTCAGTCTTTGCCTGTCGCGCATCGACGCCGCGGAGAGTGAACGTGCCGATCTCTCCGCGCAGTGCGCGTTGCTGAGGCGAAAGTTGAAGGCCCTGCAGTCGGGCAGCCTTGATTTCGACGCGTCGCGGCCGGGTGGCCCTCAGGCGACGACCCTGCAGGCCGAGCTCGACGAGACCGAACGTCGGCTCGCGGCAATCGGTGCCGACGACCGCACCTTGCATGCCCACCTGGACATCGTCGTCGAGGTGCTGACCGACGCGCAGCGGCAACTCTGGCTGGACGAGGTCGAGCTCCACCTGGACAGTATGAACATCCGGCGCGACCCGCAGCACAACGCGGCGCGGCGGATCTCCCTGCCCGAACTGCACAATGCGCGCGGTCGGCGACTGGTCGCTCTGCCGGTCTGGATTTCGCTCGACGCACTGCCGCCGCGTGACGACTTCTTCACCGCGGCACAGCGCTATCTCGGCTGAAATCGATGCCATGCCGCGGTGGGTAAGTGATCCGCCGGCGGCTGCGCCGCGCTAGCTTCGTCGGCCTGCGCGTCCATCGGCGCTGCGGTCACCCGCCGGCAATGTGTCCACGACCGTTGGAAAAATTTACAAACCGGCGGTCGGGGACGCGAAGAAATTGACCGTCGTCTTTCTAAGTAATCGTTTTTTATGCAGATTGTCTACCCGTGGCCCGCAATATGCTTCGCGTCTGCTGCCACTGTCGGTATCTGGCGGACGAGTCACGCCAGGGTATCCGGACAGCGATCAGGAGGCGCCACATGAGAAGAAGTGTCTGCGTGCCGGTTCATAGTCCGGCTTGGAAACACTACCTCAGAGAGGGTTGGGTGGAGCTCTGGGCCGACGGCAGCTGGGTGACGATGGTCCACGCCTGAGGTGGTCGACCGCAAGCCAGGGTCCTCCCGCGACCGATCACGGCGGGCACAACCCGCGCTGCCGCGGTAACCAGGTGCCCGACGCGGCAATGCACGCTGGTACCCAGCGGGCGTTGCCGTGACCGGGTCGGTCGGGCTGTGCCCGACGGGGAATCCAACAGATTGCAGGCCCCGCGTACTGGCGATCGTAGCCGGCGCAGCCCGCACCTGCCGCTGACGATGCGATTTTTGGTTCTATACTTCCGGTTCGTCACTGCTTTGGAGGTGCCGGTAAGATGGGACAAACGAGTTCGAATGCGCAGGGATGCATCCAGCTGAGCGGCGCAGCATCAACGGCTGCCCGTCGTCCGTCGAGAATGGCCTCGCCGGTCGCCGTGTTCGGCTTGATCCTGGCGATGCCTTGCGGCGCGTCACTGGCGACGGTCGGGCACGGGGCCGCTGCGCCGGATCCAATCGACCCGGACCTTGTACAAGGCCTGGCGGCTGCGTTTTTCATTGCGCCCCCGAAACCGCCGGCTACCGCCGAACAGATTATCGAGCGAGGTCCTGCCGAGGCGGCCGCCGACGCACAACGACCAATGGTTGCGTTGGCGCCGCCGGTGCCTCCACCGCTCGCGCCCGAGGCGATCAGGCGGCTGGCCGGCAGCCTCCAGAGCACCGCGGAACCTATGTCGGTTGCCGCGCCGCCCGTTTCCCAGGCCCCGTCCAGTCGACCGCCCCAGCACGAGGGCGGCAGCGCTGACGGCAGCGATGATCCGGACTCCGACCAGAAGGCTGCCCCTTCCCCGGTTGTTCGGCCGAGCATCGGCCGCGAGCGGGCTCAAGCCGAAAACGGCGAGGCCG
>CBDTXT010000087.1:0-9479 GCA_965364465.1 uncultured Chromatiaceae bacterium | reverse complement strand
GGGGCACGTGTGACTGCGAGCAATTGCGCCACGCGTCGCTGCTCGGCCGCACCCAGGAACGGGTAGTGGAGCCGCCACCCATCTTCGCCGCGCACCAGGCCCAGGACCAGCCGGTCCGCGCGCTCGACCCGGATGCTGGTCAGTTGCTGCGTCTGCAGCGCCGTCAGGCGCTGCTGCTCGGGCCCGTGCGTCGGCCAGACTAGCAGCACGAGCAGGCCGGCCGCGATCAGGCCAAGTGCCAGGTTGACCCGGTTCCACGGCCTCATGCGCGCCGCCGCCGGCTGCGCAGCCACCAGCCGCCGGCCAGGTAGCCGATTGGCAGCACGATCATGAAGAACACCCCGAATACCGCTGCCAGTGTCGGCGACCAGCGGATTTCCTGATCAGTCGCGGGCGCCGGTGCCGCCAGTTGCTGGTTCTCGGTCAGCCAGTTCAGCAGACCGAGGGCCAGCGTGGCGTTGTCAGCCCGGCCGATCTGGTCGTTGGTCACGAACTCGCGGTTGCCGATCACGACAATGCGCCCGGCCTCTCGGTCGGGCCGCGGTCGAAACGCGACACCGATCGGCAGTGGGCCCGGGCGTTCGCCGAGTGCCGGGTCGCGGGCGATTCGCCCGCGCAGGTCGCCGGTCTCGTTCCAGCTACGCGCGCTGCTGTGCAGCCTGGCCACCGGCTGCCACGCCTCGCGCTCGCCGACCTGGAGTGCCCGCGCCTGTTTCAGCACCGCATGCCCTGCAGTCGGTCGCTCGAACAGGGCGACCGGATATTCAGTGACGATTGCGTTGTCCGGGTGATCAAGCCCGTATTGCGCGGCCGCGGCATCGACCACCACGCCCGGCAGCACCTGGACGCCGAGTTCGGTCTCGGCCCAGTCGGGCAGCGCCCGGTCCAGCAGCCAGAATACCGAGCCCCCGCCGGCGATGAAGCGCCGGATCTGGGCCTGGACGGGCTCGCCGTAGGCCTGGCTGGGCCCGGCCAGGATCAGTGCGGCCGCATTGCCGGGCAGCTCGTCGGTCTGTCGCGGGTCCAACGACACGAAGCGGTAGCCGAGGGCCTCGACCCGCGCGGCGAAGCGCCCGAGGCCGTCGGGCGCATCGTTCACCGGGCTCTCGCCATGACCCTTGAAGCCGATGACCCAGCGCTCCCCGCGCAGCGCAAGCCGATGCAGCGCGGCGTCGATCGCGGCAGGACTCGGCCGCGCGATGACTTCGCGCCTCAGACCACTGCGCAGCTGAACCTCGCCGTGCCGGGTCACGCCTGCCTCCCGGGCGAGCACCGGCTCTGCAACTGGGTCGACGAAGCGCAGTGATGGTCGGGTCGGGTGTACGAGATAGGGGGCGAGCAACTGGCCGATCTCGGCCCGCTGCACCGGATAGTCGGGGATGAATGCAGTGATCTGGAGCGGTGCCTGGAGCGCGTCCAGCGCGCGCTGCGCCGCCGATGACAGCGAATGCGACTGCCGTTCGGTCAGGTCCCATTGCCAGCCGTAACGCTCGCTGACCGGCCCGAGCAGCAGCACGCAGCCGATCAGCAGCACCAGGAACAACAGGCGCCGGCCCACTAGACTTCGCCCCGGCGCCGCGCGATCAGGAAGGTTGCCGCGAGCAGGGCGGCCGCGCCGGTGCCGACGAAGAAGGCGATGTCCTCGGTGCGCAGCAGCCCTCCGAACCACGGCTTGATATGCGGCAGCAGCGCGAACCAGTACCAGGGCGCATCGGGGCCGATGAACGAATCCAGAAACCAGAGAAACAGCAGGATGCCGTAACTCGCGGCCAGGGCCGCGGCCGGATGGTCGAGCAGCCCGGAGACCAGCAGCGTGATGCAGCCCAGCCACAGGCTGGACAGCAGCAGTCCGCCGACCGCCAGCGCGAAGCGCGGCCAGTCCAGGTCGACGCCGAGCCCCAGCGTGGCCAGCATCAGTGTGCCGCCGAGCACCAGGGGGAGCATGCCCAGGCAAAGCCCCAACGACTTTCCGAACACGATCTGGCGCCCGCTGACCGGCGCGGACAGCCAGACGGCGATGCGTCCGCTGCGGGTCTCTCCGGCCAGGCTGCCCATCGCCAGCAGCGGTGTGCCGAGCATCAAGACCATTACCAGGGTGTTGAGCGTCGGGACGATCACCAGATCCATTGCCCCGATCGCAGAGCCAGCGGCCTTCAGCTGCGGGGTGATTTTGGCAAACACCTGGAGCTGCATGAAAAACAACCAGGCGATGATCAGCTGGCCAAAACCGAGCAACAGCCAGAACACCATCCCGGCGCGCTGTCGGCGCCACTCGTGACGCGCGATTGCCCAGATCATCGACGCGCCTCCGCGCGACCGGCCTGTTCGCGAAAATGCGCCAGCAGGTCGCTGTCCGGCGTCACCGCGTGTTCCGCGGCCTTCCTGCCGGAATCGAGCAGGATTACCCGGTCGCACAGGCGCTGCACGTCGTCGAGCAGGTGGGTGGCGAGCACCAGGCTGCGTGACCCTGAGAGTCCGCCGAGCAGTTCGCGCAGCTGGTCGGTCTGCAGCGGGTCGAGGCCGGCCGTCGGCTCGTCCAGGATCAGGATCTCCGGCTCGTGCAACTCGGCCTGTGCCAGGCCCAGGCGTTGGGTCATGCCGGTGGACAGGCGTCCGGCGAGACGCCTGGCCACGGCCGCGAGTTCGAGATCGCGCAACACGCGATCGATAGCGGATGCGAGCCCATCGCCGCGCAGGCCCTGTAGCTGGCCGGCCCATTCGAGATTTTCGGTGACCGTCAGCTCGGCATAGGCCGGGACCGGCTGCGGCAGAAACCCGATGTGGCGCCGCAGGCCAGGGCCGGCCCGGTCGAGCCGCTGGCCGTGGATCCACACCTCGCCAGAGCTCGGGGCCAACACGCCGGCCAGCACCTGCATCAGTGTGGATTTCCCGGCGCCATTGACGCCGAGCAGCGCCAGGCGGTCGCCGGCCGCGAGTTCGAGATCAATACGATCGAGGCGCGGTCTCTGAGCGCTGCCGTAGCTTATCTGGCGGGCAAGTAGCAGGGGATTCATGCGGCGCCAGATTACCTCGCCCGGGCAGGATTGCGAACCCTTGGATGAGCGGTCGCATCGTTACGGTGCATCGGGACTGGCGGGTTAGAATGCTCGCCATGATCAGGCTGGGCGTTGATACCGGCGGCACCTTCACCGATTTCGTACTGTTCGACGACGACGGGGCGCTGCGCGTGCACAAGGTGTTGTCGACACCCGAGGCACCGGAGGCAGCGATCCTGCAGGGTATCGCCGAGCTGGGACTGGCACCGCCGGAGCTTCGGTTGGTGCATGGATCGACGGTAGCGACCAATGCGGTGCTCGAAGGCAAGGGTGTCGAGACCTTGTACGTGACCAACCGGGGGTTTGCGGACCTGCTCACCATCGGCCGGCAGCAGCGCGCGGCGCTGTACGATCTGCAGCCGCCCGTCGAGCCACCCCCGGTGCCGGCCGAGTACTGCCTGGAGACCGCCGGGCGTCTGGCCGCGGACGGTCAGGTCCTGGAGCCACTGACCGAGGCGGATCTCGAGACCCTGCTCGACCACGTCCGACGCTTGGCCCCTGAGGCCGTCGCGGTCAACCTGCTGTTCTCCTATCTCGACCCCAGTCTCGAGGAGCGTATCGGGGCGGCCCTGCCAGACGATGTCTTCGTATCGCTTTCGTCCAGCGTTTTGCCGGAGATCCGCGAGTACGAGCGGGGTATGGCGACCTGGCTGAATGCCTGGATCGGTCCGCGCGTGGCCGGCTACCTGGACCGGCTCGGCCGGGCGCTCGGCGGGGTCCCGGTGTCGGTCATGCAAAGTTCGGGCGATACGGTCGCGGCCGGGCAGGCCGCGGGCAATGCGGTGCGCATGCTGCTGTCCGGCCCTGCCGGTGGGTTGATCGCGGCCCGCCGCGTCGCAACGCTGGCCGGCCAGGAGCGGCTCATGACCTTCGACATGGGCGGTACCTCGACCGACGTCGCGCTGGTCGATGCCGAACCGCGGCTGACAACGGACGGACGGATCGGCCGCTTCCCGGTTGCGGTGCCGATGGTCGACATGCATACGATCGGTGCCGGCGGCGGCTCGATAGCCTGGTTGGACGACGGTGGGATGCTGCAGGTCGGGCCCCAGTCTGCCGGCGCCGACCCGGGGCCGGCCTGCTATGGTCGAGGGGGCGTTCGGCCGACCGTCACCGATGCCAACCTGGTGCTCGGCAGACTGCAGCCGGACGCGTTCCTGGGTGGTGACATGCGCCTCGACGACCCAGCCGCGCGGGTCGCGATCGCTGACCTGGCCAATGCGATCGGGGACGAGCTCGTGCAGACAGCGCGCGACATCGTCGCGGTCGCGAACGAGCACATGGCGCAGGCACTGCGGGCGACTGCGATCAAACGGGGCGCCGACCCGCGCGAACACATGTTGGTCTCTTTCGGTGGCGCCGGCGGTCTGCATGTCTGTGCGCTGGCGGAGTTGCTGGATATGCGGACGGCGATGGTGCCGGTCCACGCCGGCGTGCTTTCCGCGCTCGGCATGCTCGCCGCCCGGCCTGGACGGCAGCTGTCGCGTACCCGGGTCGGTTCGTTCGAGGCGCTGTCGCCCGAAGAGATCGAGGCCGACCTGGCCGAACTGCGACAGCAGGGTCTCGATGCGTTGCTGCGCGAGGGCTTCGCGGCCTCCGATTGCGATGCGATGCCGTCGGTCGATCTGCGCTATGCGGGTCAGTCTTACACCCTGAATCTGGCCTGGCGCGGGCTGCGGTCGACGGCCGAGGACTTCCACCGCCGCCATGCGGCGCGTTATGGTCATCGCCTCGAACTCCCGGTGGAGCTGGTCAATCTGCGCCAGTCGGTCAGTGGTCCGGTTTCCCAGCTGCGCCTGCCAGGCCTGCCGCCAATCCCGCCCGGGAGGGCTTTCGCTGAAGCCCGGATCGCCGGGCTGGCGCAGCCTGTGCCGCGTTACCGGCGCCAGGAACTGGCCGCCGGGCAAGTGTTGGACGGCCCGGCGCTGATCAGCGAGGCCGTTGCGACCACCTGGCTGGCGCCGGGTTGGCGATTGCGCGTGGACGCGATTGGCAATCTCGGCCTCAGCCGTCGCTGAGCAGTTCGATCGCGCTGAATGCCGCCTCGGAACTCGCCGCATATGCCTCGACCGTCTGCGTGGGATGCAGGCCGCAGCTGTGTTCCCCGGGCCACTGATTGCGTTCGATCCGGATTACCATGTCCAGCAGTTCCCCGTAACGGCCCGCGCGTGACACGATTGCCTGCCTGATTTCGTCGGTCAGCGGCAGATCCTGCATCAGCTGTTCGATCGGCTGTGCCAGCAGCGCATCCAGGATCGACAGCAGGCCGACCGTGTAGGCGGTCTCGGGGTCGCCGCGCCCGCACAGCCGCGAAAACTGCTCGCACAGATTGGCACGCAGAATACCCATGTTCAGCAGCTCCATCGGACGGCCTTTGAGCCCCGACATCGCGAACAGGCTGGCCCAGGCCCGGATACGCTGCAGCCCCATCAGGATCACGGCACGCTGGATCGAATCCACCTTCTTGCGCATGCCGACCGCGGCGCTGTTGATGTAGCGCAGGATCTTGAACGACAGTCCGGGGTCCTGACTGACCAGGTAGACGACCTCATCGATCGACACCGCCGGATCATTCAGTCTGGCCAACAGACGCATCAACATCGCGGCGCCCTCGTGCAGCCGGTGCGAACGGATCAGCTTGGGTCGGGCGAAGAAGAAGCCCTGAAAACAGTCGAAGCCCATCGCGCTGAGTCGCTCGAACTGTTCGGCGGTCTCGACCTTTTCGGCCAGCAGCGTGGCCGCGGTGGCGCGCAGCGCCGGCATCTGCCGTTCGAGTTCGGCCAGCCCGTCCGGCCGGACCTCGACCTTGATGTAGTCGACCAGCGGCAGTAGCGGCGCCAGTTCGGGCTGGAATGCGTAGTCGTCTATCGCGACTTCAAAGCCTTCTGAGCGCATCCTGGCGATTCCGGCGATCAGCGCGTCGTCGACAATGGTGTCTTCCAGTATCTCGAGTACGACCCGGTCGGGCGAAAACGGGATCGCCGGCATGTCGACGAAAAAGTGACGTGTCACATTGATGAATGCCTTGTTCGGGCCGATGATGCGGTCCAGGCCGATCTCGATGAAGGCATTGAGCAGCGTCAGCGAGGACGCCCTGTCGCCGTTCGTCATGCTGTTGCGGCCGCTCGCGTCGCGATACAGCAGCTCGTAGGCAAAGACGTCGAGTTGCCCGTTGAAGATGGCTTGGCGGCCGACCTGGATGGTGTCCGGCAATGCCGTTTGTTTGAGATGCGGGGTTGGCATGGATCCTTCCGCGGAACCCTCTTGCTTGCTCAATGTCATATCGACCAGGCGCGGTACCGCTTGAGCCCGACGCCTGGTTGGGCAATGTCCTTTCGACCGCGGTATCATTTACCCACGGCCGCACCTCTCGCATCCGCACGCTCGTCTTCGACCTAGGGGAAATCAATGATCAATGGCCTGCTCGACCTGTCCTGGTGGCAGCTGATTCTGGTCGTACTTTTGCTGACACACGTGACTATCGTCTCGGTCACCGTCTATCTGCACCGCTGTCAGGCGCACCGTGCCCTGGATCTCCACCCGGCGCTCGCGCACTTCTTCCGCTTCTGGCTCTGGCTGACCACCGGCATGGTCACGCGTGAGTGGGTGGGGGTGCACCGCCGGCATCATGCCCGCTGCGAGACGCCGGAAGACCCACACAGTCCGCAGATCCTGGGTCTGAACAAGGTCCTTTGGGAGGGTGCGGAGCTCTACCGCGATGCGACCAAACGCGAGGACCTGATCGAGCGCTACGCACATGGAACCCCCGATGACTGGATCGAGAGGCATCTCTACCGTCGATTCAGCGTCGTCGGTGTCTCGATCATGCTGCTGATCGATGTTGCGCTTTTCGGGGTCCTGGGGGTCGCCGCCTGGGCTGTGCAGATGGTCTGGATCCCGTTCTTCGCGGCCGGTGTTATCAACGGTGTCGGTCACTATCTGGGTTATCGCAACTTCCAGTCGCCGGATGCCGCCACCAATATCGTTCCCTGGGGCATCGTGGTCGGTGGCGAGGAGCTGCATAACAATCATCATGCATTCCCCAGTTCGGCCAAATTCTCGGCACGCTGGTGGGAGTTCGATATCGGCTGGCTCTATATCCGCCTGTTCTCCTTACTCGGCCTCGCCAGGGTCCGTCGGGTCGCGCGGAAACCCGCGATGGACGAGGCCAAGGGCACGATTGATATGGATACGGTGAAGGCCGTCGTCGTGCACCGGATGTACATCCTGGCGAACTATGCCCGCGAGGTCATCAAGCCGGTCGCCGACGCCGAGCTGTGCCGCTCCGAACGCCACTGCCGGCGCCTGGCACGCCAGGCGCGCAGGCTACTGACTCGTGACGAGGCCTTGATGGATGCGAGGAGCCGCGAGCGGCTCGAGACCCTGCTGAGCCGCAGCCAGGTGCTGGCCAAGGTGCACCGCTCGCGACAACAGTTGCAGCAGGTCTGGGACCGGACCGCCTCGAGCCAGGAGGCCCTTTTGAGCGCGTTGCAGCAATGGTGCAGGGATGCGGAAGACAGCGGGATAAAGTCGCTGCAGGACTTCGCGCGGAGCCTGCGCAGCTACGCACCGGCCAGTGGTTGACGGAAACCGTTGCGACGACACAAAAAAACCGCCGTGAGGCGGTTTTTTTGTGTGAGGCCGTGTTACGGACCTACTTGATCTTTCCTTCCTTGTACATCACATGCTTGCGCACGACGGGATCGTACTTCTTGATCTCCATCTTGCCGGTCATGGTCTTTTTGTTCTTCGTCGTGGTGTAAAAATGGCCGGTGCCTGCACTGGAGTTCAACCGGATCTTTTCGCGTACCGATTTTGCCATGATGTTCTCCCCGTCAAACCTTTTCGCCGCGCGCGCGCATCTCGCTCAGCACCGTATCGATACCCTTTTTATCGATAATGCGCATGCCGGCCGTAGAGACGCGCAGTCGCACGAAACGCTGCTCGCTCTCCACCCAGAAGCGATGGTAGTGCAGGTTCGGCAAGAAGCGGCGCCGGGTTTTGCGGTGCGAGTGGGACACGTTGTTCCCGGTAATCGGCCGTTTGCCGGTGACCTGGCAGACTTTGGACATGGTTAAAGCCTCGAAAAATCCCGTCTAGTTCGGTGATCGCCAGCCATCGGGCCTGGCGGAAAGGCACGAATTTATACCCGAACGAATGTACCGGGTCAAGCTTCGCCCCCTCACAGCAGCCCGCGCTCGGCCAGGGAACAGCAGTCGCCGTCGCCGACTATCAGGTGATCGAGCACCCGGACGTCGACCAGCGCGAGCGCGTCGCGCAAACGGCCCGTGATTCGCTGGTCGGCCTGGCTTGGCTCGGCAACCCCGGAGGGGTGGTTGTGGCTGAGAATCACCGCCGCTGCATTATGTCTCAAGGCCCGGCGCACTACTTCGCGCGGGTGCACGCTGGCACCGTCGATCGTGCCGCGAAACAGTTCCTCGAATGCCAGTACCCGGTGGCGGTTGTCCAGAAACAATACCGCGAAGACCTCGTAGGGATAGTCACGCAGGCGAGCCTGCAGAAAACGTGCGGTGTGTCCGGGACTCAGCAGCGGGCCGCCCCGCTCGAACCTTTCGGAGAGATGTCGGCGGCCCATTTCCAGAACCGCCTGCAATTGGGCGAACTTGGCTGGGCCGAGGCCGGGCGCCTCGCAGAACACCTGGCGGTCCGCCGCCAACAGCCCGCGCAGGCTGCCGAACCGCTCGAGCAGGTCACGCGCCAGGTCGACGGCACTCTTGCCGCTGACGCCGGTGCGCAGAAAGATCGCCAGCAACTCCGCATCGCTGAGGCTGCGAGCGCCGTGCTCGAGCAGCCGCTCGCGTGGCCTTTCGCGGGCTGGCCAGTCCTTGATTGCCATCGTCGTACTTCCTCCATGAAGTTGGTGAAGGCTAACTGAATTGGCCCCATGCGGCAAAGCCTGCTTTGCCGGCGGAGGCGTCTCGGTTACCCTTGCATTCGGACCATATTGCCAAGGAAATCCAGTTGCCGATGCAGTCGTTGCGTGGACGTCGGGTGTTGCTCGGCATCACCGCCGGGATCGCCGCCTACAAAGCGGCGGAACTGGCGAGGTTGCTGGTCAAGGAGGGCGCCGAGGTTCAGGTCGTGATGACGCCTGCGGCGGAGCGCTTCATTGGCCCGATGACCCTGCAGGCGATCAGCGGTCGGCCGGTACGCGATACGCTGTTCGATCCCGTCCACGAGGCGGCGATGGGCCATATCGAGCTGGCGCGCTGGGCGGAATTCATCTTGGTGGCCAGGCCGAGCTCGCGGATGACCTTGCGGCCCATGCGGCGGACCTCTTCGTAGCCCGGGGCGTCGATGCGGTTGGTGGTGATGACGTAGGGCGTGATCCAGCGGTTGCGCATCGCCTCGAGCACGCCCGGGAAGTAGTGGGAGATGAACTCGTGCACCACCTCGCCGTCG
>CBDTXT010000086.1:0-9537 GCA_965364465.1 uncultured Chromatiaceae bacterium | reverse complement strand
CGCGAGCGCCGGACTAGCCGTTGCTGATTCAAGCGAGCGAAACACAGGCGATGGCGTCTGTGGACCGGCCCGAAGGGAGCCCCACTAGGGGGCCGGGCCCTTGTGTGTGCGCGTGCGACGGGGGCTACGCGTCAATCGGACGAAGCACCCTCGTAGACCAGGTGGAGCTCGATCCGTCGGTTGCGCCGGTGGGCGGCCTTGTCGTCGCCCGGGTCGCGCAGCCGCGTGTCGGCCAGACCCACCGCCGACATCCGATCCTCGGGCAGGCCCTGGGCGACGAAAAAGCGCAGCATGCCGAGCGCACGCGCGGCCGACAGCTCCCAATTGCTCTCGAATCGCGGGTTCGAACGCAGCGGCCGACTGTCGCTGTGACCCTCGATGCGCAGACGCCAGGGGAAACGCTGCGGCAGCTCCGCGACAAGACTGCGCAGGGTGTCGGCCAGGGGGGTCAGGCGATCCTGCCCCTCCGCACCCAGCTCACCCTTACCAAAGATGAAAACGGGGTCGCTGGCGACCACCAGCCGGTCAGGCAGGACCTCGTACAGCGCCGAGACCGGCAGCTGGTCACGTAGCGCGCCGAAGAACGCCTGCTGCTGAAGCGCGTGCTGCTGCGGGTCATGCGGGCGCTGGGCCTGCAACTGCACCTGCAGGCGCTCGATCTCGCGGGTCTGCTCTTCATTGCGCCGCTCGGCCTTCAAAAGCGCATCGCTGAGCCTCTTCAGGCTGTCCTCGATCGCCTCCGCATGGCGGCGCATCGCATCGAGCTGGGCATTGCTCTGTTCGATCAGGGCCTCGCAGGGCTCGGCGGCGTTCGCGCCGCCCAACAGACCGCCGCAAAGCAGCAGACAGGTCGACCAGAGGCGTCGGGGCCGCACCACGCTCAGAACGGAAAGCCGCCACCGGGGGGCATTCCGCCACCAGGGAAACCGCCCGGCGGCCCGCCCTTCATCCCACGCATCATTTTGGCCATGCCACCCCCCTTCATCTTCTTCATCATCTTCTGCATCTGGGCGAACTGCTTGAGGAGCTTGTTGACATCCTGCACCTGGGTACCGGAGCCGGCTGCAATACGGCGCTTGCGCGCCCCCTTGATTATCGCCGGGAATGCACGTTCCTGTAGCGTCATCGAGTTGACGATCGCGATCAGCCTACCGACCTCCTTGTCGCCGACCTGCGCCTTGACCGCTTCGGGGACCTGGCCCATGCCCGGTAGCTTGTCGATCAGGCCGGCCATGCCGCCCATGCTGGACATCTGTTCCATCTGCTCCTTGAAGTCGGCAAGCGTGAAGCCCTCGCCCTTGTGGATCTTCTTTGCCAGCCTGGCCGCCTTGTCCTGATCGACCTTGGCTGTGACCTCCTCGACCAGCGACAACACATCGCCCATGCCGAGGATGCGCGAGGCCACGCGTTCCGGGTGGAAGGGCTCGAGCGCGCTGGTCTTTTCACCGACACCGAGAAACTTGATCGGCTTGCCGGTGATTTGGCGAATCGACAGCGCGGCACCGCCGCGTGCGTCGCCGTCGGTCTTGGTCAGCACGATACCGGTCAACGGCAGCGCATCATCGAATGCCTTGGCGGTGTTGGCGGCATCCTGACCGGTCATCGCATCGACCACGAACAGCGTCTCTACTGGATCGAGCTCGGCGTGCAGGGCCTGGATCTCGGCCATCATGCCCTGATCGATGTGCAGCCGACCGGCGGTATCGACGATCAGAACGTCGTAATAGCCCTTGCGCGCGGCGGCGATCGCCGACCGGGCAATCGCGAGCGGCTGCTGATCGGTACTCGAGGGAAAGAACTCTGCCTTCACCTCGGTCGCCAGTGTTTCGAGCTGGTCGATCGCGGCCGGCCGATAGACGTCCGCGCTGACCACCATCACCTTTTTCTGGTCGCGTTCCCTGAGCAGCCGCGCCAGCTTGGCGACGCTGGTCGTCTTGCCCGAACCTTGCAAGCCGGCCATCAGGATCACCGCTGGCGGCTGCGCGGCCAGGTCGAGGCTCGCGTTCTGCTCGCCCATCACCTGGACGAGTTCGTCGTTGACTATCTTCACCAGGACCTGGCCCGGCGTCAGGCTGCGCAGCACCTCTTCGCCGAGCGCCTTTTCGCGGACCTGCTCCACAAACTGTTTGACCACCGGCAGCGCGACATCCGCCTCGAGCAGGGCCATGCGCACCTCGCGCAGCGTATCCTTGATGTTCTGCTCGCTGATGCGGCCCTGGCCCCGGACCTTCTGCAAGACGCCGCCAAGGCGGTCGGAAAGGCTGGCAAACATGGTTTCCGTCTATGCCCCGATCGGTTGCTGGTTGGATGCCCGCATTATACGGATGCAGGCGTCCATGCGTTATGCCATCATCAGCATCCGGATGAACGTTACCCTGATTGCACTGCCGGCCGCCGCACTGTATCTGCTCGGTGGCCTCAGCACCGGTTTGCGGTTGTTTGCCGGCGAGGATGACTGGCGGCCTTCGCGCCACCTCGGACTGCTGCTGGGTTTCGCCGGGCTCCTGTTGCACGGGCTGATGCTCTACCACGAGTTGTTCACCAGCGGTGGACTCAACCTGGGTTTCTTCAACGCGGTGTCATTGGCCGCCTGGACGGTCGCCGGTCTGCTGCTGGTGTCGGCGCTCAGCAAGCCCATCGAGAATCTGGCCATCCTGGCACTGCCGCTGGCCGCCATCACGGTACTGCTCGACCTGCGTTTCCCGGGGAGTCACCTGCTCAGCGAAAACTCCGGCTGGGCGTTGCGTGTGCACGTGCTGAGCTCGATCCTCGCGTACAGCCTGCTGACCCTCGCCAGTGCTCAGGCGATCCTGCTGGCGATCCAGGACAACCACTTGCGCCGCCACCACCCTGGCGGATTCATTCGCGCGCTGCCGCCGCTGCAGACGATGGAGTCGCTGCTGTTCGAGATGATCGGCCTCGGCTTCGTATTGCTGAGCGTCTCTCTGCTGACCGGCTTCTTGTATCTCGAGGACATGTTCGCCCAGCATCTGGTGCACAAGACCGTGTTGTCGATCGTCGCCTGGATCGCGTTCGCGACGCTGCTCTGGGGGCGCTACCGCTTCGGCTGGCGCGGCCGCAAGGCGATCCGCTGGACACTGGTCGGCTTCGCGGTGCTGATGCTGGCCTACTTCGGCAGCAAGGCGGTCATCGAACTCGTCCTGCAGCGCTAGCGAAACGCTGGCTTGGTCGCGTTTGAAGCCAGACGCAAATCGCATCTGCGCCGCAGCGATAGCTGACCGGGGGGCGCGCCTGACGGCGTCCGCCGCTGGCGCATCGACAGACACGCAGGCCGAGCCGGGCGGGTCAGCGATCAAACGGGCAGTGACTGTCGCCAAGCAGGACCCCTGATCTGGACCAAAAAATGCATCCCGTTCTCATGACGCCGGTTTTCCGGCGGGCACGGCAAAGACGGGAACGCTTGATCGCATGAAGACACTGGTTACCGGCGCCGACGGCTTCATCGGCTCGCATCTCACCGAGGAGCTCGTACGCCGGGGTCACCAGGTTCGCGCTTTCGTCTGTTACAACAGCTTCGGGCACTGGGGCTGGCTGGACCAGACGCCGGCCGACATCCGCGACGAGATCGACGTATTTAGCGGCGATGTGCGCGACCCCTACGGTGTGCGCGCCGCGATGCGAGGGTGTGACCTTGTGCTGCACCTGGCGGCACTGATCGGTATCCCCTATTCCTACCATTCCCCTGATGCCTACCTGGACACGAATGTGCGCGGCACCCTGAACGTCATCCAGGCCGCACGCGACCTCGGTGTCGACAAGATCGTGCACACCTCTACCAGTGAGGTCTACGGCACCGCGCGCTACGTGCCGATCGATGAACGACACCCCTTGCAGGGACAATCACCCTACGCGGCGACCAAGATCGGTGCAGACCAGATCGCGCTGTCGTTTTACCGCTCGTTCGCAACCCCGGTTGCTGTGGCACGGCCGTTCAATACCTTCGGGCCGCGTCAATCGGCGCGCGCGGTAATCCCGACGGTTATCACCCAGATCGCCAACGGCGCGCGCACCCTGCAAATGGGGGCACTGCATCCGACGCGCGACTTCAACTATGTCAGGGATACCGTCGACGGCTTCATTGCGATGGCCGGGTCCGACCGGGTGATCGGCGAGGAGGTGAATCTGGGCAGCAACTACGAGATCAGCATCGGCGATACCGTGCAGCTGATTGCCGAAGTGATGGGTGCCGAGGTCCGGGTCCAGACCGATGCGCAGCGCCTGCGGCCGGACAACAGCGAGGTGGAACGTCTCTGGGCCGACAACGCCAAGGCCCGCGATCTGCTCGGCTGGCAACCGGCCTACGGGCAGCGCGATGGTCTGCGGCGCGCGCTGGCGGAGACCGCCGCCTGGTTCAGTGAACCGGCCAACCTGGCCCACTACAAACCTGGTATCTACAGCATCTGAATCATGTGCGGGGCCGGGAAGGACAAGCTGACGGATCGCGTGCTGGCGCGATTGGAACGCATGCTGCCCGCACAACGACCGATCGCGCTGCACGAGCCCAGCTTGGACAGTGGGGCCTGGGAGTCGGTCAAGGATTGTCTGGATTCGGGATGGGTGTCGTCGGCGGGTGCTTATGTCGATCGCTTCGAGCAGGGGATCGGCGATTTCAGCGGCATCGCCTATGCGGTCGCCACGGTGAACGGCACCGCGGCGCTGCATACCTGCCTGTTGCTTGCAGGCGTCGAGTCGGAGGACGAGGTCCTGCTGCCGGCACTGACCTTCGTCGGCACCGCCAACCCGGTGGCTGCAATGGGCGCCATTCCCCATTTCGTCGACAGCGCCGGCGACAGCCTCGGCGTGGACCCACGGGCCCTGTCCGACCACCTGGGCGAGATTGCTGAGCTGCGCAGCGGCACCTGCATCAACCGTCGCACCGGACGCCGCATCCGCGCGCTGATCGTCGTGCATGTGCTCGGCCATCTCGCCGATATGGCAGCGCTGCGCGAAATAGCGGACCGTTACCGGCTCGGGCTGATCGAGGATGCGGCAGAGGCACTTGGCAGCTTCCGCGACGGGCTTCACGCCGGCCACTGGGGAGATGTCAGCGCGCTCAGCTTCAACGGCAACAAGATCATCACGACTGGCGGCGGCGGCGCGGTTTTGACCAACGATGCGGCACTCGCGCGGCGCGCAAGGCACCTGACCACGACGGCCAAGCTGCCGCACCGCTGGGCGTTCGAACACGATCAGGTCGCGTACAACTATCGGCTGCCCAATCTGAACGCCGCACTCGGCGTCGCCCAGCTGGCACAACTGCCCGAAATCCTGACCGCCAAGCGGCGCCTGGCGCGCGCCTATGCGCAGGCCTTCGCCGACATCGACGGGGTGGAGCTGTTCAGCGAACCGCCGGGTTGCCGCAGCAACCACTGGCTCAACCTGTTGTGCCTGCCGGACGCGTCCAGGCGTGAAGACCTGCTCGAGGCGGCCCATGCCAACGGGCTGATGCTGCGCCCGCTGTGGACCCCGCTGCACCGACTGCCGATGTACATGGACATGCCGCGTGCCGCACTGCCGGTCGCCGAGCACCTGTTCGCGCGCGGCGCCTGCCTGCCCAGTTCCGCGACGATCGAGGCAGTCACGGTGGTCCCGAAATGAGCGCGGGGCCCCGCCGGATCTGCGCCGTCAGCGGATCGCGCGCCGACTACGGACTGCTGCTCCCGGTATTGCACGCGATCCGAGGGCATCCCGGACTGGAGCTGCTGTTGGCCGTCACCGGCAGTCACCTCGATCGACGATTCGGATATACGGTCGACGTGATCCGGAAAGACGGCTTCACGGTCGACGCAGCGGTGCCCCTCGGCCTCGAACGTCACGATGGTGATGATGAGTTGGTCGCGATCAGCGGCGGCCTGGCCCGCTCTATCAGCGGCTTTGCCGCCGAACTGGCGCGACTGCAGCCGGATCTGCTGCTGGTCCTGGGCGACCGCTACGAGGTGCTCGGAGCCGTGCAGGCAGCGCTGATCGCGCGGGTTCCAGTGGCCCACATCGCCGGGGGCGACCTCACCGAAGGCGCATTCGACGATGCGATCCGGCACGCAGTGAGTAAGATGGCTCATCTGCACTTCGTCACCAACGACGCAGCTGTCCGGCGACTGCGGCAACTCGGGGAGGCCAACGAACGGGTGTTCCTGACCGGAAGCCCCGGCATAGACCAGATCCTTCAGACGCGCTTGCTGGAACGCGATGCGCTGGAAAGGCGGCTCGGCATGCGGCTGCAGGAACGCAACCTCGCGATAACCTTCCACCCGGCGACCCTTGACAGTGCGGATGCGCTCGACCAACTCGAGCAACTGCTGACCGCATTGCGGGCACTCGCCGGACCGATCGGCCTCGTGTTCACCGGCGCCAATGCCGACCCGCGCGGCCACGCGATCAACGAGCACCTGGCCACGTTTGTCGACGGGCGCGACAACGCGGTGCTGCACGCTTCGCTCGGCCAACAGGCCTACTACAGCCTGCTGGCTGCGGTCGATGTCGTGGTCGGCAACAGCTCCAGTGGATTGTACGAGGCGCCCACCCTGCGGACACCCAGCGTGAACATCGGCGACCGCCAGGCCGGCCGGCCACGCGCCGCGTCGGTCGTCGACTGCCCCCCGACCGCGACCGCAATCGCTGCGGCCATTGCAGTGGCGTTCACGCTCGACTGCAGCGCCGTGGTGAACCCGTTCGGCGATGGCGGCGCGACCGACCGCATCATCGCGGTGCTGGCCGGGCCCTGGGACCCGCAAGGCCTGCTGCGCAAAGGCTTTACCGACAGGCACTGCAACTGATGCCGACCACGCAAGCCAAGGTCATCGCATTGATACCGGCGCGCGGCGGCAGCAAGCGGCTGCCACGCAAGAACCTGCTGCCGCTGGCCGGCAAACCGCTGCTCGCCTGGACCGTGGAGGCCGCGCTGGCGGCCCGCCGCATCGACCGGGTGATCCTGTCGACCGACGATGCCGAGATCGCTGCGGTCGGCCGCGCCTACGGCGCCGAAACCCCGTTCATGCGGCCGGCCGAGCTGGCCAGCGACGCGGCCGGCACGCTGGGCGTGATGCTGCATACGCTGCGCATGCTCGCGACGGCAGGCGAGACCTGCGATTTGCTGGTCGTGCTGCAGCCCACCTCACCATTGCGCAGTGCGGCAGATATCGACGCGGCCGTCGAGCTGTTGCGCGACAAGACTGCCGATGCGGTGATCAGTGTCTGCGAGACCGAGCATCCGCCGGAATGGTGCAACACACTGCCCGACGACCTTTCCATGGCCGATTTTTTCCGCCCGGGCATTCGCGCCAGACGCTCGCAGGATCTGCCCCGGAGCTTTCGCCTCAACGGTGCGATCTACGTCTACGGCGCCCGCCGGCTGCTCCACTCGGGCAGCCTGGACATGGACGACAACTGCTTTGCCTATCTGATGCCCCGCGAACGCTCGATAGACATCGACGACGCGCTCGACTTCGAGCTGGCTCAGCTGCTGCGACAGCGCCTGGACAGGGCGCCCGCGGCATGAGCGATCGCGTCTACATCGTCGCCGAGGCCGGGGTTAACCACAACGGCGAGCTCGGGCGTGCGCTGAGCATGGTGGATGCAGCCGCGCTGGCCGGCTGCGATGCGGTCAAATTCCAAACCTTCCGGCCCGAAGCGCTGGTCACCGGCGACGCGCCCCAGGCGCAGTATCAGTTGCGCAACGCGGGCGACTGCGGCTCGCAACTGGCCATGCTGCGCGGACTCGCACTGGGACCGGAGGCACATCGTGTACTGCAGGCACGCTGCGCCGAACGCGCAATCGACTTCCTGTCCTCGCCATTCGATGCGGCCAGCGCAGACTTCCTGATGCATGAACTCGGGCTGGCGCGCATCAAGCTCGGCTCAGGCGAATTGACCAATGCGCCGCTGCTGCTGAGACTGGCCAGGGCCCAGCGGGACCTGATCCTGTCGACGGGTATGGCAACGCTCGATGAGATCGGCGACGCGCTGGGGGTCCTGGCGTTCGGCTACCTGCAGCATGGTCAGCCGGCTGGCCGCAGCGATCTGCCGGCGGCGCTCGGGCATCCACGGGCGCGCGAGGTGCTCAGCAAACGGGTGACGCTGCTGCACTGCACCAGCCAATACCCCTGCCCGCTCGACCAGGCAAACCTGCGGGCAATGGACAGCCTGGCCGAGGAGTTCGGTCTCGCGGTCGGCTACTCCGACCACACAATGGGTATACAGGTGTCGGTCGCCGCGGCGGCACGCGGCGCCTGTTTGCTGGAGAAACACTTCACGCTCGACCGCAGCCTGCCCGGCCCTGACCATGTCGCCTCACTGGAACCTGACGAACTGGGCGCGCTGGTCAGCGCCGTGCGCGCGGTCGGCGAGGCCCTGGGCAGCGCCGAAAAGGTCCCGGCCACGGCCGAGCGCGACAACCTGCGCGTCGCCCGCAAGAGTCTGGTCGCCGCCCGCCCGATCCGCGCCGGCGAACCCTTCACCGCCGGCAATCTCACGGCGAAACGCCCCGGCAGCGGTCGCTCCCCACTGGACTATTGGGACCTCCTCGGCGCGCGCTCGCCGCGCGACTACACGGTCGACGAGGTGATCGATTGAACGACATCGGACGCCGGCCCCTGGTCATCCTTGGCGGCGGTGGACACGCACGCGTGCTGGCGGACTGCCTCCAGCTGAGCGGGCACGAGCTGTTGGGCTTCACCGCGCCGCAGGCCGCCCCCGAACTCGCCCCGAACATTGCCTGGCTCGGCGACGACGCATTGCTCCACCAGTACGATCCGGCGGGGATCGAGCTGGTGCTGGGTATCGGCTCGACTGCCTCGACCCACCAGCGCAGGCGACTCTTCGAACAATGGACCCGGCGGCAATACCGCTTCGCCACGGTCCGCGGCCCGGCCAGCCTGGTCTCGGGTCTCGGCAGCGTCCTGGGTAGCGGCTGTCAGCTGCTGGCCGGCTGCCTGATCGGGCCCGGCGCGCGACTCGGCAACAACGTGCTGGTCAACAGTCGCGCGATTGTCGAGCACGATTGCCGGGTCGGCGATCACGGCCACATCGCCACCGGCGCGATCCTCTGTGGCGGCTGCCAGGTCGGAACCGGGGTGCACGTCGGGGCCGGGGCCACGGTGCTGCAAGGCATTTCGATCGGAGATGGCGCAGTTATTGCTGCCGGGTCTGTGGTAACGCAAGACGTCGAACCCTTGACGCTGGTCGCGGGCGTCCCGGGTAGACCCAGAAAGGCCCTCGATGAGCAAGAGCTGGAAGGACATCAGCGTCGCAACTGACGCAACCCTGAAGCAGGCCCTGCAGGTGCTCGACGATGGCGCGATGCAGATCGCGCTGGTCGTGGACGATCAGCGCCATCTCGGTGGCACCGTCACCGACGGTGACGTGCGTCGGGCGCTGCTGCGCGGCCAGGGCATGGACCATCCGGTCACCGAGTTCATGAACCCCAACCCGGTCACCGGGCTGCTGGCCGAAGGACCGGAGATCTGGCAGCGTACGATGCATCGTCACAGCCTGCGCCACCTGCCACTGCTCGATGCGGCG
>CBDTXT010000085.1:0-9570 GCA_965364465.1 uncultured Chromatiaceae bacterium | reverse complement strand
GGCGACGCGGTAGAGCGCCATGGCGTTCAGATCCACCGTCTCGGGTTCGATGCCACCCGCCGTGAGTTCGGCATGCGCCTCTGCCTCGGTACGCCCGCGCATCAGCGCCTGGGCCTGGGCGAGGCAGTTGGCGACCAGTTTCTCGTGGTGACCCTCGATCGGGTGGTGGCTGCGTAGCGGCAGAATGAAGTCGGTCGGGATCAACCTCGTGCCTTGGTGGATGAGCTGGAAGAAGCTGTGTTGCGCGTCGGTACCGGGCTGCCCCCAGATCACCGGGCCGGTCTGATAGTCGACCACCACGCCGTCGCGAGTCACGCGTTTGCCGTTGCTTTCCATATCGACCTGTTGCAGATAGGCCGGGAAATGCTGCAGATTCTGGTCGTAGGGAATCACTGCCTGGGTGCCGGCGGCACCGAAATTGTTGTACCAGACCCCGATCAGCGCGAGGATGATCGGCATGTTGCGCTCCGGCGGCGCCTCGACGAAGTGCTCATCCATGTCCTGCGCGCCGGCCAGCAGTTCCTCGAAGCGCTCGATACCTACGGCCAGCGCGATCGGCAAACCGATCGCCGACCACAGCGAATACCGACCGCCGACCCAGTCCCAGAACTCGAACATGTTTTCCGGGTCGATCCCGAATGCGACCACGGCCTCGCGGTTGGTCGATACCGCAACGAAATGGCTGGCGATCGCGGCCTCGTCATGCAGTGCGCCGATACACCAGTCGCGCGCCGACTCGGCATTGGTGATGGTTTCCTGGGTGGTGAAGGTCTTCGACGCAATCACGAACAGCGTGGTCGCGGGATCGAGTGTCTCCAGCGTCTGGGCCATTTGCGCCCCGTCGACATTCGATACGAAGTGCACGCGCAGCTCGGGGCGCTGATACGGGCGCAGTGCCTCGCAGACCATTTTTGGGCCGAGGCTGGAGCCACCGATGCCGATGCTGACCACGTCCGTTATGCGCTGACCGGTGAACCCGCGCCGGCGCCCCTCGCGCAGGTCCTTTGAGAAAGCGCGCATGCGCGACAGTACGGAACGTATGCCGGGCATCACGTCGACACCATCGACCTGATAGTCACGATAGGCCAGATCGCGCAACGCCATGTGCAGCACCGCCCGACCCTCGGTGTTGTTGACCTTGTCGCCGCGCAGCAGGCTGTCGCCCCAGTGGCGCAGGTCCGCTGTCTCGGCAAGGGCCCGCAGGCGGCGCATGGTCTCGTCGGTGATGAGATTCTTGGAGTAGTCGAGATAGATGCCGCATTGTTCCAGGCTGAAGCGCGCACAACGCCCGGGGTCTTCTTCGAACAGATCGCGCATGCGCAGGTCGGCAATCTCTTTCCAGTGCTGTTCGAGGGACTTCCAGGCAGGTGTGTGGCTGATCAGGGGCATGGGTCGGTACCGCTGTTTTCTATGGATTGCCGTGCAAATTTATACGGCAAAAATGTTGCAGATTTGCCAAAGTATACCAACGCCATGTCTCCCGGGCGTGGCTTTGTCCGATGGACGGGCCCGCCCCCCAGCCGTCGAGGTACCCTATCGTGAGTGATCCGTTCGTCGATGCCTGTGTCAAGCACGACAAGGCGCTGCGCGGCCGCGTGAAACTGCTGGGCCAGCTGCTCGGAGAGGTGATCAGCAGCCAGGCCGGCGGCGACGTGCTGCGCACGGTCGAACGCCTGCGCAAGGGGTTCATCCAGCTGCGCGAACATCCCGACCCGGTGCGCCTGGAGCGCCTCAAGAAACTGATTGGCAAGCTGTCGCCAGACGCGCTTCGCCCGATTATCCGTGCATTCAGTATCTACTTCCAACTGGTGAACACGGCCGAGGAGAGTTTTCAACACCGCCAGCGTCGACGTATCGCGGCACGCGGGGGGGTGCTTTGGAAGGGATCGTTCGATGCGTGCCTGCGCGACCTGAGGGAGATCGGCGTCACGCCCGAGGAACTGCAGGATCTGCTCGACGAAATCCGCTATATGCCGGTTTTCACCGCGCATCCGACCGAGTCAAAGCGGCGCTCGATCATGCTGCAGATGCGTCGCATCTTCGAGAGCAACGACGCGCTCGATGCGCCACCGGTCTTCGTCGACCACACCGAAATCCACACCCGCAACCTGCACACGCACATCCAGACCCTGTGGAAGACCGACGAGGTGCGTCCGTCCCGACCCGATGTACGCCATGAGATCCGCATGGGCATGCACCATTTCAAGGGCGCACTGTTCGATGCGATACCGGTGGTCTATGGGCGCCTGGAACGGGCGATCCGCCGCGCCTACCACGACCACCCCGACTTCCAGGGCATCGATCTGCCCTCGATGCTGCGCTTCGGAAGCTGGATCGGGGGCGACCGCGACGGCAACCCGAGCGTCACCGCGGAGACGACCCGTGAGGCAATACTGACACAGCACCTGACCATCCTGCGCACCTATGCCGAACGGGTCGCCGAGCTGGTCGGCATCCTGACCCACTCGCAGGATTTCTGCTCACCCTCGCCGGCGTTTACGGCGAGCCTGCGCGAGGATGACGCGTATCGGGCGCGTTTCGACCAGGATTGGCCTGCACGGTTCCTCGAGGAGCCCTACCGGCGCAAGCTGTACGTGATGGGCCTGCGCCTGCGCCAGGCCGAGCGGCGAGCGCTCGCCTGGTTGGACGGTCGACCCTGGAATCCGGAAGTCATCGGCTACCGTGGTGAGAAGGAGTTCCTGCACGACTTGGCGCTGATCCGCGATTCGCTGACCAGCCATGGCGACGCCGATGCGGCCAACGCGGAGCTGCTCGACCTGATCCGCCTGGGGCAGACATTCGGCTTCTACCTTGCACGACTCGATATCCGCCAGGAATCCGCAGTGCACAGCGAGGCGGTTGCGGACGTACTGGCCCGGCTCGGCATCGAACCGGACTATGCGACCCTCGATGAACCCGAACGACTGAGGCTCCTGGGCAGGCTGATCGAGGAACCCCCGGTGATCGCGGATCGTGCTGCGCTCGCCGAAATGACGCAAGAGGTGCTGCGGGTTCTCGACGTGGTCGCCGAGATGCAGCAGGCGATCAGTCCGCGCGTTATCGGTCGCTACGTGATCTCGATGGCACACCAGGCCTCTGACGTGATGCACGTGATGTTCCTGGCCAGTCTGGTCGGCCTGTGCGGCCGGCACGGTGAGGCCTTCCGCAGCCGCATCGGGGTCTCCCCGCTGTTCGAGACGATCCACGACCTGGCGCGCATCGAGCCGGTGATCTCCGAATTGCTCGACCAGCCGGTCTACCAGCGCCTGCTGCGCGAACATGGCAGCATGCAGGAGGTCATGCTGGGCTATTCGGACTCGGCCAAAGACGGTGGCATCGTGGCCTCGTCCTGGCTGCTGTACCGGGCCCAGCAACGGGTGATCGCGCTCGGCCGGCGGCACGGGGTCCGGATCCGGCTGTTCCATGGACGCGGAGGCACCATCGGCCGCGGCGGCGGCCCCACGCATGACGCAATCCGCGCGCAGCCAGGCGGCACGCTGCTGGGTCAGATCAAGTTCACCGAGCAGGGCGAGGTGCTGTCGTACAAGTACAGTAACCGCGAGACCGCGATCTATGAACTGACCATGGGCCTCACCGGCGTGATCAGTGCAAGCATCGGCCTGATCCGCGATGTCGAGGCGGACGATGCAAGCTACCACGACAATATGCGCATGCTGTCCGAAAAAGGCGAAGGCGCCTACCGCCGGCTGACGGAGCAGACGCCGGGCTTTCTCGACTATTTCTACGAGGCTACCCCGGTATCCGAGATCGGCCTGCTGAACATGGGCTCACGCCCGTCGCATCGCGCGAGAGGCGACCGCTCGAAATCCTCGGTGCGTGCGATCGCCTGGGTGTTCGGCTGGGCGCAGGCCCGTCAGACCCTGCCTGCCTGGTACGGCCTGGGTAGCGCGCTGGAGGGCTGTGGCGGCGCGAACAAACAGCGCCTGAAGGCGTTGCGCCGGATGTACCGGGACTGGCCATTCTTCCGTGCGCTGCTCGACAACACCCAGATGGCCCTGTTCAAGTCGCGCATGGACATCGCACGCGAATACGCCGAGTTGTGTTCCGACGAGCAGACGCGCGATACGGTGTTCGGCCTGATCGAGGCGGAATACCGTAGAACGGAAAAATGGATACGCAAGGTCGCCAGGATCGACGAGTTGCTCGAAGACAATCCACTGCTGAAGACCTCGCTGCGCCGGCGCGACCCCTACCTGGACCCGCTGAACCATATTCAGCTGGAGCTGCTGGAGCGCTATCGCGATCCGGAAACGCGCGAACTCGACCGCGAGGCAAGTCTCGACCCCTTGTTGCGGTCGATCAATGCGATCGCCGGTGGCATGCGCAACACGGGTTAAGTCGAATGGCACTTACTTAAGCCGATACGGGTTGTTTCTGGAGGAAACGTCGGTGGCATGGATGCCGCCGTCGAGCCTACATGGACGTATTTACGGTGTTTTCCGCAAGAAATGACCCGTGTCGGTGGGCCAACTACCCGACGATCACCGTTAAGTAAGTGCCATTGGGGTTAAGTCCCTACGGCCGCCCGGCGCGTCAGCGCGAAATCTCGATATTGTCGATCAGGCGAGCCTTGCCGAGATTGGCAGCCGCCAGCACGACCAGTTCCGCGTCGTCTGCCGCCGGCTCGAGCAGGTCCAGCGCGCGACGGATGGAAACGTAGTCCACGGTGAAGCCGCTATCGGCCAGCTCCGCCACCGCCTGTGCCTGCAGCCCTGCATAGTCGGCGCTGCCCGCGCGCAGCTTGTCTGCCAGCCCGCTCAACACCCGATACAGGACCGGCGCGATCGCACGCTGTTCCGCAGTCAGGTAGCCGTTGCGCGAACTCATCGCAAGGCCATCGGCTTCGCGCCGGGTTTCGATGCCCACGATCCGCACCGGCATTGCCAGATCCTCGACCATGCGACGGATCACCATTAGCTGCTGGAAGTCCTTCTTGCCAAACAGCGCGATATCCGGCTGCACCATATTGAACAGCTTGCAGACAACCGTCGCGACACCGACGAAGTGGCCCGGCCGGGTCGCGCCACACAACAGGCTGGACAGACCCGGCACCTCGACCCGGGTCTGCTGCTCCTGGGGTTTCGGGTACATCAATTCGACAGACGGGGCGAACAGCAGATCCGTCCCCTCACGCTCGAGCATGACCGAGTCGCGCTCGAAGGTGCGCGGATAACTCGCGAAGTCCTCGCCGGCGCCGAACTGCAGCGGATTGACGAAGACACTCGCCACGACCCTGTCGGCGAGCGGGCGCGCGGCCCGTATCAGGGACAGGTGGCCGTCATGCAGATTGCCCATGGTCGCCACGAACGCTACGTTGCCCCCACGCCGCCAGGCATCCACCGACGCACGCAGTCCGCTCAGTTCGCCGACAGTGATCATGCCAGGGTGTGCTCGCTGGCCGGGAAGCTACCGTCCTTCACGGCCCGCACATAGGCAACGAGCGCATCCTGGACGCTGCCCGTATCCGCAAGGAAGTCCCGCACGAAACTCGGCGTCCCCTGCGTCGTGATACCGAGCATGTCGTACAGCACCAGGACCTGACCGTCGGTGGCTGCGCCAGCGCCAATGCCGATGACCGGGATGTCCAGTGCCTGCGTGATCTCGGCCGCGAGCACCGCCGGGACACACTCGAGGACCAGCATCTGCGCCCCGGCATCCTCGAGCCCGACGGCGTCTTTCAGGATGCGCTCGGCCGCATGCTCGCCGCGCCCCTGCATCCGGTATCCGCCGAGCTGGAAAATTGACTGCGGCATCAAACCCAGGTGCCCGCATACCGGGACCGCACGCGCCGTCAGGTGACGCACCGTGTCGAGTTGCGGCGCCCCGCCCTCGATCTTGACCATATGCGCACCACCCTCTTTCATCAGTCGGCCCGCGGTATCGAGCGCCTGTTCCGGCGTCCCGTGACTCATGAACGGCATGTCCGCGACGACCAGCGCACGTTCACCGACCCGCGTGACGTTGGCGGTGTGATAGACCATGTCACCGACGGTCACCGGCAGCGTACTCTCGTGGCCCTGCACCACCATGCCGAGGGAATCGCCGACCAGAATCACGTCCATGCCCGCCTGCTCGACCTGTTGCGTGAAGCTGGCGTCATAGCTGGTGATCACGGCGATCTTCTCGCCGTCGGCCCGCATTCGGTTCAACGTGCTTATCGTAATCTTGCTCACCTGCCCTCCTGGGGGACCCGCCCGGCCGGCGCCGGTCCTGCGGGCTCAGTGTATCGCCAGCGGAGACGGGTTGAAATAGTGCCTCCCGCGGCGCGGCCGGCAAATCTCGGCCAGCAGTGCCGCGTAGTCGGCGGCACTTTCCACCGGGTTGATCTCAGCCGCGTTTACGATCAGCACCGGTGATTCCTGGTAGAAATAGAAGAACCTGGCGTAGGCGTCGGCCAGCCGGGCAAGGTAATCGGCGGATAGCGACCTTTCCATCGCCCGGTCGCGGCGGCGCACGCGCTGCAGCAGCACATCGACCGGCGCCTGCAGATAGACGACCAGGTCCGGCCGCGGCGCGTCCAAGGAAAGTCGCCGGTAGACCTCGTCGTAAAGCGCCAGTTCCTCGCGCGCCAGATTCAGTTCTGCGAACAAGCGGTCCTTTTGAAACATGAAATCGGCAACCAGGCGGTTGGCGAACAGGTCGCGCTGACGCAGCTGCTCCAGTTGGCGGCTGCGCTGAAACAGGAAATGCAGCTGTGCCGGGAAGGCGGCCGCGCGCGCATCCCGATAGAAGCGTTCAAGGAACGGGTTTTCCTCGGCCTGCTCCAGCAGGCGCGGGCAGGCGAGGCTGTCCGCAAGGCGCGTGGCCAGGCTGGTCTTCCCGACGCCGATCGGCCCCTCGACCACGATGAACTCCGGTGCCGCATCCGGCAAATCATGCATCGTCGTCCTCCGGGAGACGCCTCAGGCCCTCGCTCGGCAGATCGCGCAGCAGCAGGGCCAGCGGTCCGATGCCCGGCAAGGTCAGATCAGGTGCGATTTCGGACAGCGGGAAAAGCACGAAGGGGCGACGGGCCATCTCCGGGTGCGGCACCCGCAGGCGCTCGGACGCGATCCGCCGGTCCCCGAACAGCAGCAGGTCGAGGTCCAGCGTGCGCGGTCCCCAACGCTTACCACGCACCCGGCCGTGGTGTTGCTCGATAGCCTGCAGCCGCTCCAGCAGCGCATGAGGCGCCAGCCGGGTCTTCAACATCGCCACTGCATTGATGTAGTCCGGCTGCCCTGCCGGCCCCAGCGGCGGGGATCGGTACAAGGAAGATTGCTGCATGAGCCGCGTTTCCTGCAGTGCATCGAGTTCCCCCAGCGCAGCGCGTACCTGCGACACCGGTCGGCCGAGATTGCTGCCCAGACCGACGAACGCGGTCTGCATTTACCCCTCGGCGGGCGCTGCCTTGCGCCGACCCCTGCGCCGTCTCCCGCGCCGACGTGCGCTGCCCGGTTCACTCGCCGGTTGTGCGTCCACCGCGCCTTCCTGCAGCGCGGTCCACCATTTCGCGAGTTCCGGGTCGGCCTCGCCGGCCGCGGCCCGCAGCAGCATGAAATCGTAGGCGGCACGAAACCGGGGGTGGGCCAGCAGGCGTTGCGGCCTTTTCCCGCGGGTGTTCGAGAAGCGTGCCTGCAAAGACCAGATTTCCTGCATTGGCGTGCTGAAACGGCGCGGCAGTGCGACGCGCTGCAGCTGCTTGCCGAGTAGCTCGCCGGCGGCCAGCTGTATCCCCTGAAACGCGGGGGCGCCCTCGGCCTGCAGCGCCTCCGCGCGCCGACGCACCGGCTCCCAGAGCAACACCGCGAACAGGAACGCAGGGGTGACCGGCTTCTCCTCGCGGACCCGGGCGTCCGTGTTCTCGAGGCCCTGCAGCACCAGGGTCAATGGAAACTCCTGATCGAGCCGCGTCAGGCAGTCCTCCGTCTCGGGGAAAAGCTGCGCGAACAAGCCGTACTGGCGAAGTTTTTCAAAACTGCCGACTGCGGTACCGCCGAGGAACAGCTTCAGGATTTCCTCGAACAGGCGGGCCGGCGGAATATCGGCCAGCAGTGGGGCCAACTCGCTGATCGGCGCCTCGGTATCGGGCGCGATCCGAAAACCGAGCTTTGCCGCAAATCGCGCGGCACGCAGCATGCGCACCGGATCCTCGCGATAGCGTACCTCCGGATCGCCAAGCAGCCGCAAGACACCGTTGCGCAGATCATCGACACCGTTTGCGTAATCGATGATCGAGAAATCCGCGATATTGTAGTAGAGCGCATTGACCGAGAAATCACGGCGCAATGCATCCTGTTCGATGTTGCCGTAGACATTGTCACGCAGCAGCATGCCTTCGTCGGTCTGATGATTGTCCGGTTCTTCGCCATCCTGCCCGGCACGGAAGGTCGCCACCTCGATGATTTCGCGGCCAAAGTGCACGTGGGCGAGGCGGAAACGGCGGCCGATCAGGCGGCAGTTGCGGAATACCTCGCGCACCTGCTCAGGTCGCGCGTCGGTGGCGATATCGAAGTCCTTTGGCTCGCGGCCCAGCATCAGGTCGCGCACGCCGCCGCCGACCAGATGCGCCGCATAGCCGGCCGCCTTCAGACGATAAAGGACCTTGAGCGCATTCGGAGAGATGTTCGCGCGCGACAGCGTGTGCTGATCGCGGGGTATGACGACTGGGTAGCTGATGTCCGCTTACCGATTCAGATTGCTGTGCTTGGTCCCGAATCATACACCGCCGCGCGCCGCGGATCAGTGCCACGGGCCGATCGCTGCGTCAGACCACAGCCGAGGCCTGTCGGCTTCCTTCTGCCGTGTGAGGCCTCGGTCAAGGGCTCCGTGATCCCGCTCGCGTTCCGGCCGCCGCTTTCTAGGGTACACACCAGATGCGCCACGCTGCGGACGGACATATCCTGGCCGCGCACGATCCAGCCGACCGACGGCGTCCAACGCTTCAGGTCGGCAGACATCGAGAGCCGGCCTGCCAGCGACAGAGGCTTTGTCCGATATCTGCGGGCGAAAGCGGTATAATTTCGGTTTTTGCAGCGCCTGACGTGCCCGGATCGCCCGCGATGGAAAAGACCTACGACCCACACGAAATCGAACAACGCTGGTACCAGATCTGGGAAAGCCGCGGCTGGTTCCAGCCGGACGAGGGCGGCGGTGAGCCCTACTGCATCATGATCCCGCCGCCGAACGTGACCGGCAGTCTGCACATGGGTCACGGGTTCAACAACACGGTGATGGACACCCTGATCCGCTTCAACCGCATGCGCGGGCGCCACACCCTGTGGCCGCCGGGTACCGATCATGCGGGAATCGCCACCCAGATGGTGGTGGAACGCCAGCTCAATGCCCAGGACAAAACCCGCCATGACCTGGGGCGCGAGGACTTCATCAAGCGCATCTGGGAATGGCGCGAGGAATCTGGCGGCAACATCACTCGCCAGCTGCGCCGCATGGGTTCGTCCCTGGACTGGGAACACGAGCGCTTCACCATGGACGAGGGCCTGTCCGAAGCGGTGAAAGAAGTCTTCGTGCGCCTGTACGAGGAAGACCTCATCTACCGTGGCCAGCGGC
>CBDTXT010000084.1:0-9611 GCA_965364465.1 uncultured Chromatiaceae bacterium | reverse complement strand
GGCCGGCTCGCTGCGCGGTTCGCGGGTGCTCGGTTCGGTCGAGACCGACGTCAGCATCGACGCGGTGCGCCAGAGCCAGTCCGGCCTGTTGAACAGCCAGAAGGTAAACGTCGGCTCGGTCAACGACTCGAACGTGCTCGGCGCGGTCAAGACCAAGGTGATTGCGCGCAATATCTCGCAGAGCCAATCCGGCCTGTTGAACAAGCAGAAAATCAGCGCCGGCTCGATCGATTGACCGGGGATAGCAGAGTGGCCCCTGCATGAGCGCGGCAGGGGCCCCTTGAGTTTCACAGTCCACGGGGCGCCGGTCTCGATCGAGCCCGGCGCCGTTATTACACCGGGCTATCGCCGCGTCAGGTCCAAGCCGGCGAAGCCAAGCCCGATGTTCGAGTATCAGGCAGCATGCCTGGTCAGGCGCGCCGCTTCGGCACCGGCGACTTTCTTTCCCGCAACCTGCCGCTGTGCCCCGCGCTGGACCAGGTCATGCAGCGTGATGTCGGCGACGAAGTCGAAAATCTGCTGGCTGAGATCGTCCCACAAGGCCCGCGTCGAGGCGTGATACAGCTCGTTCGTGACCGTCCTGCCCTTGCTCCGCGTGTACTCCACCCACTCGTCGACCGCGCAGATGATGTCGGCCACTGAGATCTGATCGGATTCACGGCCCAGGTAGTATCCGCCGCCGGGTCCGCGCACGCCGCGCACCAGGCCTTTCGCGCGCAGCGACGCGAAAAGCTGTTCCAGGTAGGAAAGAGAAACACCCTGGTTCTCGGAAATGTCGGCGAGCGTCATCGGTCCGCTCGAACCATTCAGCGCCAGGTCCAGCATGGCAGTTACTGCGTAGCGACTCTTGGTAGACAGTCTCATGGTCTCGGTCCTCTTGTTCCAATCTGTTGGTAAGTGCTCAGCCGACGCCTCATATGCCTCGTGGCTGCCGCGTCGTCCGTATTTCGTCTCGTCCTGTGAGTCAAAAGTTAGACGAAGATCGTCGGGATGTCCAGTAATTTTATAGACAAAAGCCGGGAAAACCCTAAAAATTTGTTTTACAACGGTATTTCTGTCCAGGTGTTGACCGGGTGCGAGCGTTTCGCGGGCATCCGGATCAGGTCACCGTCGCCCGACCGTGGCGGTTGGGTTGGCAGACCAGCTCGAGCCCACCCTGGTCGCGACTGCGGCGCCTAGCCAAGGAAAAGCGTTCTGCTAGGCTTGATGCGTGGTCGAGAAAATCTGCTTCGCCCCCGCGCGCACTCGACGGCCACTGTCCCGGGGGGCCGTCCAACAACAGCCGGAGAGACGATCATGAGTACGAGAATGCTTGCCGTGTCCGCCACCTGTCTGGCGTTGACCTTTTCATCGGGTACCAGCTTCGCGAAGGACGATCAGCAGAATCTGGAGAGGCTCGGGTCGTTCAAGCGCACCGACACGGCCCCGATGAAGCGTGTCGAGCAGGGGGGCGACTATGCGGCCAATCTGAAGAAGGTGCTGCAAAACATCAGGATGCCGCCTGGGTTCAAGATCGAGCTGTTCGCGATTGCCCCCGATGCCAGACACATGGCGGTGAGCCGCAACAAGGGTACGGTCTGGATCGGTACCCGCAAGAACACCGTGTGGTCGGCCACTGACCGGGACATGGACCACGCCGCGGATACCGTGGAGGAGTTCAGCCCGAGCGTGACTTTCGATATCCCGAACGGGGTCTGTTACTCCAACGACGGGTTCCTTTTCATTGTCGAGCGAAACCGGGTGATGATGTTCCCGGCGGCCGAGTTCTTCATGGAGGGCTCGGACACGGTGGCGATTCCGATCGTCGCGCAAGGCGAGCTGATACCGCCCGATGAGGAGTCGTACAACCACACGGCGCGCGTCTGTGCGATCGGACCCGACAACAAGCTGTACATCAGCCTCGGCCAGCCACACAACGTCGCGCCAAGCGACAAGCTGGATCTCTATAATCAATGGGGAATCGGCGGCATCATTCGCATGAACCGCGACGGCACCGAGCGGGAGGTCATTGCGACCGGGGTGCGGAACTCGGTGGGACACGCATTCAATCCGAAGGACGGTACGCTATGGTTCACCGACAACCAGGTGGACGGCATGGGGGATGAGACGCCGCCCGGTGAGCTCAACAAGCTTACCGAGCCGGGCATGTGGTATGGCCACCCCTATTACGGGGGCGGCGAGGTCCGGACCGACGAGTACAAGGACCAGGAGATACCGGCAGAACTGGCGTCGCGATATGTCGCACCGCAGGTCGAGATGATTGCGCACGCGGCCGACCTGGGCATGATGTTCTACACCGGCAACATGTTTCCGGCGAAGTACCGGAATGCGATATTCAGCGCACAGCACGGGTCCTGGAATGCGGTCAAGCCGCGCGGTGCGCGGGTCATGGTGACCTTTCTGGACGAGGAGGGTAATGCCGCGGGTAGCGAGCCGTTCGCCGAGGGCTGGATGACCGACAGCGGCTTCTACCTGGGCCGTCCGGTCGACGTGCAGCAATACGTCGACGGGTCGATTCTGGTGTCGGACGACAAGGCCGGCGCGATATACCGGATTTCCTACCAGGGGGATTGAGGTGTTGCGTGGCGACAGGCCGGAGCCGGCCGGTGCCCATGCCGGGCCCGGTGCGCAACGGGTGGTGACGATGCAGACAGCCGATGCCCCGATGCACCAGCGCGGTCGCCGTCCGCTGCTTGGGATCGCGCTGGCCAGCCTGGTCACCCCGCTGGGTGCCGCGGACCTGGCCGCAGGCAAGGCCAAGGCTGAGGCCGTCTGTCAGACCTGTCACGGTCTCGACGGCAGGGGGGTCTCGGCGATGGTCGCGAATATTGGCGGTCAGCAGAAACAGTATCTGATCAAGCAACTCAGCGACTATCGCGCCGGCAGGCGGGAGCACGCGCAGATGAGCATCATCGCGACGATGCTGAGCGAGCAGGACATCGACAATGTGACCGAGTGGTATGCGAGCGTCGTCGCGACGTTTGAGATCCCTGAATAACGCGTCTCCGGACGGGCCTCGGTGGCCGGGTCGTCTTCAGTCACCCGGCGGGCCGCCCGTCCCGCGGTACCCCGGGTCTCAGGAGACGCGCGGCATTGCGCTTGTTGCGCATCACGGGCTGCGGTGCGGCGCCCGGCGCGGCGGCCCGTGCGACGGCCTCCAGAATGACCGCGTGAGCCGGGGATTTGCTGCAGGCAGGATCGGCGAGCGTGGGGTCGCCGCTCAACAGGTAGGCCTGGCAGTGACAGCCGCCGAAGCAGTCTGCGCGCTCGTCGCAGTCGGCACAGGGTGCCTGCATCCACGACTCGCCGCGGAACCGGTTGAAATCCGGTGAGTCGCGCCAGATCCAGCCCAGCTCGTGATCACGCACGTTGGGCAGCGCGAGGCCCGGTAGATCGGCCGCGGCGTGGCAGGGCAGCGCCGTGCCGTCCGGTGCGATGCCGATAAACACCCGCCCCCAGCCGTTCATACACGGCTTGGGTCTGCCCTCGAAGTAGTCCGGCACGACGAAATAGACCTTCATGCGATCGCCAAAACGCGCCTGATAGTCGTGCGCGACCGCCTCGGCGCGCTGCAGCTGGTCGCGCGTCGGCAGCAGGTAATCACGGTTTTCCAGTGCCCAGCCATAGTACTGCGTGTTCGCCAGCTCGACGTAGTCGGCCTCCAGGTCCAGCGCCATGTCGAGGATCTCGCGCACCCGGTCCAGGTTGTGGCGGTGCATCACGACGTTCAACACCATCGGATAGCCGTAGGCCTTGATCAGTCGTGCCACGTCGCGTTTTTTGCGGTAGCTGTCGGTGCCTCCGAGACGGTTGTTCAGATCCGGTGCGTCGGCCTGGAAGCTCAGCTGTATGTGGTCCAGTCCGGCATCCTTCAGCGTGCCGATGCGGGCCTCGTCCATGCCCATCCCCGAGGTCAACAGATTCGTGTAAAAGCCCAGCTGGCGCGCCTCGGCGACAATGATCTCGAGGTCCTTGCGCAGCAGCGGCTCGCCGCCGGACAGCCCGAGCTGGATCGCCCCGAGACCGCGGGCTTCGGCCAGCACCCGCAACCAGTCCTCAGTGGACAGCTCCCGTGCGCGCTCGCCGAGACGCAGCGGATTCGAGCAATAGGGACATTGCAGAGGGCAGCTGTAAGTGAGCTCGGCGAGCAACCAGAGCGGACGCAGCGTCTGGTCGGTGATGTCGGTCATCGGCGTTGTTGACGGCCCAAATCAAAAGGGGCGGGTGAAACAGGCTCACCCGCCCCCGTGTCAGCATCCGGATACGGTTCAGCGCACCTTGACGTAGAGATTGATTTCAAAACCGTAACGCATGTTTTGAAAGCCGGGCTTCGACCACTTTTTCATATCTGGCCCTCCAGTCTGGGCTTGGTGGCGATTCTGTTGCGATACACCCGACCTCGCTTGCCAAAAGACAATGCCATCAGCGGGGTCTATGGTGCGGCATCAACCTCCCAAGCGTAGCCCAGTGGCGTGGATAGTCCACCCCGGAAGCGGCGGCCGGCCGTCGTCGGCTCAGAAAACCTCGACAATCGCGAGACCCGGATGCTCAATGCTCGGACACCCAGCCCTGCTCGAGCGCCGCCTCGATCAGTTCCAGCACGTCCGCGGTGAGGTCCGGTTCCTGATACGCTGCCTCCAGCGCGGCGACCACCGTCCGCAGCGGTGTCAGCCCGTCGCAGCGGCGTAAGGTCTCCGCGGCACTGTCGTTGAGCCGCACCATGCCTTCCGGGTAGAGGATCACCCAGGCCTGTTGTGCCTCCTCCCACTGCATGCGATGCCCCGGGGCGATGCGATAGCAGGCCTCAGGGTCGACCCTGCTCATTCCAGGTCCCCTTCGTTGAAGTACGGCGGCATCTCGAGCACGTAGGCCATATACATCGCATCGAGCATACTCCAGAGGATGTCGAGCTTGAATTGCAGGATCTCGAGTGCGCGCTTTTGCAGTGCCGGGGTGTCGAACCAGGCCAGCGTCACCGCCAGCCCGTGCTCCACGTCCCGGTTCGCCTGGCTTACGCGCCTGCGAAAGTAGTCCAGGCCGCGCGATTCGATCCACGGGTAGTCGCGCGGCCAGTTTTCCAGACGCTGGCGATGGATCCGCGGCGCGAACAGCTCGGTCAGCGAGGAGCAGACCGCCTCGTGCCATTCTGCGTCGCGAACGAAGTGCAGGTACGCATCGACCGCGAAGCGCACCCCGGGCAGCACCCGGCGCTGCGACCACAGGTCCTCGCGCTCCAGCCCGCAGGCCTCACCGAGCCGCAGCCAGGCCTCGATGCCGCCTTCGCCGTCGCTGGTGCCGTCGTGATCGACGATGCGTTGCAGCCATAGGCGCCGGGTCTCGCGATCCGGGCAGTTCGCGATCAGCGCCGCATCCTTGCGAGGAATGGTCAGTTGGTAATAGAAGCGGTTGGCGACCCAGCCGCGGATCTGCTCGGGCTCGAGCTCGCCGTTGGCCATCATCCGGTGATACGGGTGATGGATATGATAACGGCGACCGAGCTCGCGCAGCGCGGTCTCGAACGCCATTTTGCCCCAGGGCTCGTTCCGCATGTCTTCCTCCAGCACGCCGCTAGACGTCGATTTCGATGCCGTCGTGCGACACTTCGATGCCAGCCGCGGCCAGTTCGGCCCGTTCCGGCGAGTCTTCGACCAGTATCGGGTTGGTGTTGTTGATGTGTATCAGGATCTTCCGCTGGCGTTTGAACCGTCGAAGCGCCTCGATCATCCCGCCGGGACCCGACTGGGGCAGGTGCCCCATCGCCAGCGCGCGGCGCGTGCCGACGCCGCGGCGCGACATCTCGTCGTCTGTCCAACAGGTGCCGTCGACCAACAGCACGTCCGCCGCCTGCATTGCCTCCGCGACATGCGATTCGATACGGGCGAGTCCCGGCGCGTAGAACAGGCTGCGACCGCTCTGACGGTCCCGTATCTGCAGGCCGATGTTGTCGCCGGGATGCGGGTCTTCCCGGTGCGGCGAGTAGGGCGGTGCCTTGCTGGCGAGTGGCAATGCGCGAAACGCCAGTCCGTCGATGCCCGCGATCGCGAACGGCTGGCCGTCTATCGGGATCTCGTGCCAGTTCACGCCGCAATAGTGCGCTAGCATCGGCAACACCGGGAAACCGGTAGCGAGATCCTGCTGTACCATCGCGGAGCAGTAGAGCTCCAGCGGCCTGTCGTTCTCTCTGAGCATCAGAAGGCCGGTTGCATGATCGATCTGACTGTCGACCAGCAGTACCGCCCGGATGCCGGTATCGCGCGGGGCGCGGCCCGGCTGCAATGCCGGAAAATCGAGAATCTGCTGGCGAATGTCCGGCGAGGCGTTCACCAGCAGCCAGTCGACCCCGTCGCTGCTGACCGCGAGAGATGACTGGGTGCGCGGACGGGCGTTCAGCGTGCCTGATCGCATACCTGAACAGTTGTCGCAATTGCAGTTCCATTGCGGGAAGCCGCCGCCGGCAGCCGAACCCAGGACCCTGATCTTCAACATGCGTCCTCCGCTGCGCCAGCTAGTCGCCGGGCGACGTGCCGTCTTCCGGCCACCTTGCCGGATGCGGTGCACTGCCGGCCTGAATGGAGCCCGGTGCGCATTTCGCGGCTAGTCTGCAAGCTGGTAAAAGCGGCGGTTGAGGTACTCGGTGACTTCGCCGATCTCCGCGGTACTCCAGCCCAGCCCTGAATGATGGCTCCAGGACGCCACGCGCTGGCGCAGGCCGTCGTAGGTCGCGACCGTCCGTCCCTCGGCGTCGTGCGCCCAGCTGTCGTGACACTGCCGACAATGGTTTTCGTACAGCGCGCGACCCCGGTCGAAATCCGCCCAGGCGCTTGACGACAGCGCGGCGCTGACGACGCCAGCCAGCGCGGCGACCCGGCAGGCGCGCGGGATCCCTACGTCCACGATATTCGAATACACCAGACCACCTTGCGACCGGAAAGTGGCGATCGCGATCAGACCTTTCGTCTGCATACTATAGCGTTGGCGGCGAAACCTGTGGTCTCGGCGAGGCGGGTGCGCGGGGTTGTTTGCCGAATGGCGCCGTCGTGGTGCAGATGCCAGCGGAGTTCCAAGCAAGCGGGCCGCTCAATGGGGCAGGACGCGTCGTGCGCGCCAGCCGTGGTCGGCCGGCCACCAGGCCTGGCTCTGTTTTGCGATGCTTGAACGGCGCCTCGGAAGCTTGGGACAATTCGATCAGCAGGGTTCGGTAGCCGACAGGCCGCTACGGGTTGCGCAGGCAATCATCGGCTATCAATCCTGATTGTCCCGATCAGCTTCGTGATAGTTCCAGTGTGATCAGTTTGCTTGCATCGCTACCTCGTAGCCTCGAAACGGCCATCGCTGCTCGCGTGCGAAGGCGCTTGTGATGGAGGCCGGTGCCTGGTATCGGCTCGCGGCCGATGCCTTGCTCGCGCTGCACGCCGGCTTCGTCGTGTTCGTCGTGGGCGGTCTGTGCCTGATCCTGGTCGGCGGTATGCGCGGCTGGTCGTGGGTCAGGAATCCCTGGTTCCGACTCGCGCACCTGGCCGCGATCGCGGTCGTCGTCCTGCAGGCATGGCTTGGCCTCGTATGCCCGCTCACTCAATGGGAGATGGCGTTGCGCAGCAGGGCGGGGGACGCGGTGTACGCGGGTTCTTTCGTCGCGCACTGGATGCAGGCGCTGCTTTACTACGAAGCGCCACTGTGGGTGTTTGCGGTGTGCTACACGCTGTTCGGCCTGCTGGTCGTGCTGGCCTGGTACTGGGTGCGACCGCGCCGTTTGGGGCTGTTTGGCAGCGATGACTGAGCCGTGGACCCCGTTTCGTTCGCGCTGCGCATGCGCGACAGCAGGCCCGTTGTCCGGCTGCTGCTCGACGAGGCGGCGACAACTTCCCGCTCGGTGGTTTGGCTCCCGACTTGTCGTTAGCGACAAAACCTCGGTACCGCAAGCCGTGCTGGTGCGTGTTGGACGAATTGCGCTATGTTTGAGGCAGGTGGGAACCCAAGTCGCGCCGGCATGACATTCTGCAGATCTCAGTCATGGAGGATGACACTGCACAAGGTGCAGGACTGACGCCTGGCGAAAGAGAACTGCGCCGATTGCCGCTTTGAGCGAGTTGATTGTGCGGGTGACTCAACAATGAACGACACACACTGGAGGAACCAGGAAATGAGAGCATTGAAGCCTAGAATAGCCGTCGTTGGGTTGATGGTGATTGTCGCGACCGCAGCCGTTAACGCGGCAGACGATATCGGGAAGAGGGAGTACGTTAACAACTGCGCCGTTTGCCACGGGACGAAGGGCAAGGGTGATGGACCCTACGCAGGGATAATAGACACCGCAATCCCGGATATCACCGCCTTGCAGAACAACAACAACGGGGTGTTCCCATATGACCGTGTCTACGAGACGATCGATGGTCGCTTGGACATCAAGGCCCACGGTACGCGGGACATGCCGATCTGGGGCAACGAATACAACGAAAAGGCGGCCGAGTACTACACCGATTATCTACAGCAGTACAATGCCGAAGGATTCGTCCGCGGCCGGATCCTTGCGCTGATAAACTACATTTACTCTCTCCAAGAGTAGTGGTTCGGGGCATTTCCTCAGGGGGCGGATAGCGCCCGAGGGCGTATCCGTCGCCGCCTCGAGCGGTGCCCAGCTCGTCCTCAAGCCCGCGATCCCCGCCGTCTTCGCCGCAGACGTGGTAGCCGCCAGGCGTGCTCAACCCTGTCGTTTCGCTTTGCGTGCGCCTCGTTGCATCTGCCGACACGGTTCGACAGACGTTGCGGCGTGTCAGGCGCCTGCCCGGGTAGATTACTGGGCCAGTACCTTCCCAGCCAGGATCGCACGCACAAAGTCTGCCCCGTTGCCGTCCTTCAGAAAGTGTCGGTAAACCTGCACCCCGAACCGCATTGGGTCACACAGGTAGATCGTGGCGTTCATCTGTTGCTCGGTTTCATAGCCGTCACCCGGAAATCGAGCCATCGCCAGTTCACGTTGTTTGGGGTCCATCGTCGCAAACATGGTCACATAGGCGAGGTATTCTTGGGCCTGTATGGTCGGTTTCGGGTACGCGAAGTTGCACGCGCCGATCACGTGAGCCGCCTCGTGTGCAACGAGGCTTCGATAGAGTGCGCGATCGATGGGTATGCCAAACCAGTCCTCGAATTCAGAAAACTCGTCATAGTTCAGTACCATTACCTTGTGGCTGCGTGCCAGATAACACCCGGCGGCCGACTCGCTGGCATTTCCGTCGAGCGACGACACGATCTCGATCTCGATTTTGTTGGATATATCGAGTCCCAGGCCCTCAAGGAAACCGAGCGCCGCACCTGCGCCCTCGCATGCAAGCTGGAGATCCGTCGGGCCTTCCCCGAGCACGACCACATTCAATCTGCCGCAATCAGATCTGGCCGCAGTCGGGTTAACAGTCTCGGTCCATGCGACCGGCACGAACAGCATCATCAGCACGGGCACGATGATGTAGCGCAGGCTTGTTCCTGAGAGTCGGCATCGTTGCATTGCTGCGATAAGCCTCACCCAAAGACGCTGGCCGGAATGGCGGGGCGTCTGGCGACAGTATAGCGCCCAGCCTGTGCCAACCGGAGCCACCGCTGGTCACGCCTGCAGCCCT
>CBDTXT010000083.1:0-9642 GCA_965364465.1 uncultured Chromatiaceae bacterium | reverse complement strand
ATCACCAGGGCCAGGAACAGGTCGATGACACCGCCCCTGACACGCTGCGTCTTGTCGACAAGGTCCGGAGCGCGACCCGCGAGGTCCACCCACCAGGCATCCAGGAACTGCTCTAGCGTCGACCGCCCGACGCCGGCGCCCAGCAGTTCGAGCAGCTCGTGCTGCGTGTGCTGCCGATAGTCGAGCCAGTCGGCCGCGGTATCTGGCAGACGCCGCACGAGCACTTCAACGAGACGCAGCTGCCCGGTGGTCAGGTCGCCGGTCCAACGCTCGACGCGCTCGATGTAGCGCTCGACACGCCGCCGCTCGCGCCGCTGCAGATCCGGGTCCAGATAGGCTTCCGTATATTCCCGGTTGCGCTGTTCCAGTTGTGCGGCCAGGTGCTCGACCTGTCGCTGCGACAGATCGGACAGGACCAGGCTGGCGGGTGGCACGGCCCAACGCGCGTGTTCGCGGTAGACCCGATCCGCCACCGCCAACCAGCACGCCAGGTCGCCGTGCGTCAAGCCCCGCTGCACCCCCGCCTCGACCCCGTGCAGCAGTCGGACCAGCTGCGGCAGCAGGTCGCGCCGGTGCTCGGCCATCGCCTGCCGAAACATGTCGCGCCAAACGTCCTGCTGGGCGCCGCGGGCGTCCAGCAGCTTGTCTGCCCAGCGGTACGCGAGCCAGTCGGCGTTGTCGTACAGCAGGTCTGTACGGCTGCACGCGGCCGTCAACAGGGCCAGCGAGATCAACAACGACCTGTGCAGGGATTTCACGATCGGGTGTTTCCTCGGTTGTCGGGCCGTGCGGCCCGGTCGGTGCCGCCGCCATCGGGATAGACGGCGATTCGGCCGTGGAGTTTCCTTTCCGTGCCTTCGGAAGCGCCGGCGCTGGCGCAGTGTCCGAAATTGGCTGTCTAATGGCCGGCAACACCCTACAATCGGGCAGACAGCCCAGCCGGCCTGGCGCAGCGGCCGGTCAGATCAAAACCAGAGAGAGGATTCCGATGCAGCCTATCGACAAGGCAAGGCGCCGACTGGTCCAGTGGCTCGGTGCGGCCGGCGGACTGTTCGCAATCAACGAGGCGCAGGCACACCACACGGACACCCATTTCGACGACAAGTCCGAGCATCAGATCGTCTACCAGTGCAACAAGGCCGACAACGATTACCTGTCGAGCGTGTTGTTCTCGGTCGGCGAGATGATTCGCAAGTACGGCGACAACGTGGAGGTCGCCGTAGCCTGCTTTGGGCAGGGCATTCATCTGCTCGGCGACCCGCCGGCCCGACCCATTGCGAAGGAGCTGCAGGAGCGCGCGTCGTCGCTCAATGCCTATGGTGTCGCGTTCCACGCCTGCAAGAACACGATAGACAGCCTGGGCTGGACCGAGGACAACCTGGTCGAGTACGCGAAGGTGGTACCGGTCGGGGTCGACGACATCATGCTGCTACAGGAGAAGGGCTTCAGCTACTTCAGCTGGTGAGCTGCGATCGACCGGAGCAGGCCGCGCCCCGTCTGCAGGGTTCAGCCGGACGCCGCTGGCGCGGCGGCCTGTCGCGCGATGAACTTCTCGATCGACTCGGGCGGCACCGCACCGGCCTGGGCGGCGGTCAGCGTGCCTTCCGGGTCGAACAGCAGGATCGTCGGGGTGCCGCGGAACGACGAGCCGGTGAGCTGCGCGAAGTGCAGCATCATGGTCGCCGGCTCGCCGATCAGATTGGGGAACGGCAGGTCGTGGCGCTCGATGAATGCCTCGGCCTCGGCCCGTTTCGCCTGGCCGTCCATGCTGACGCCGAGTATGCGCGCATTGTTGTCCTTGTGCGTTTCGTGGAAATGGGCGTAATTCTCGACCTCCATGTTGCAGACGTGACAGTCGTGGGCCCAGATCATCACCACCAGCCATTTGCCGTCGCCGGCGAAGGACTCGATGGTGCGTGGCTGGCCGTCGAAATCGGTGAAGGGTGCGCTGGCGGCCTGGGCCGTGACACAGCCGATCACCAGTGCGACCAGCCCTAAGCGTCGTATCGCGGCCAACGCGATATTGCCGAATCTGTTCATCTCTCCTCCGATGGTTTGCGTCTGTGCACAGGGCCGATGTCGTCCTGCGTCGTGTCGTATGACCGGGAGACCGGGCCGAATGTTGCATCGGGCACCTGGCGCCGGCGCGTGGCCGGACGCTTTCATTGAAAGTCGCGCGATGCCACCGCAAGCCCGCCCAGCAGCTCGCTGTGATCCTCCAGGTGGCGACACAACAGGTGCTGCACCCCCTCGGCGCGCTGGATCTCGGCGACCACGCCGAGCAGCCGGGCACCCAGCAGCACCCGTCGCTGGCGCTCCGCCAGGTCCGCCCAGATCAGCAGGTTCAGCCCGCCAAGTTCGTCCTCCAGGGTCACGCAGATCGCCCGCCCGTTGCCCGGGCGCTGGCGGATCAGCACCAGCCCCGCCGCGCGCACGATCTCGCCCGGGGCGCGTGCGGCGACCTGCGCCGAGGAAAGGAAACCACGCCTGTGCAGCTGCCCCCTGAGCAGGGCCAGCGGGTGTGCGCGCAGCGTCAGGCCGAGCTGTGCATAGTCGGCCAGCACCGCCTGTCCGGCACGGGGGGCATTAAGCCGCGGCGCGCGTTCGCTGAATCGGTCGAGCCCGGGCAGGGGGGGCGCGTCCTCGACACCGGCAACCTCCCAGGCGGCACGGTGGCGATGCCCGGCCAGGCCCTGCAGCGCATCGGCCGCGGCCAGCGCCTTGAGATCACCGCGGTCGAGCCGGGCCCGCCGGGTCAGGTCGGCGACGTCCGGGAAGATACCGGCAGTGCGCGCGGCGGCGATGCGCCCGGCCGCTGCCTGTGCAAGGCCACGGACCAGACGTAAGCCCAGGCGCAGCGCGGGGGCACCTGGATCGGCGGCCAGCGCGTCGCCTGCGCACCCCCCGTCCCCGGTAACCGGCCGCGCAGGCTCGAGCGTGCAATCCCAGTCACTCCGGTTCACGTCGGCCGGCAGCACCTCGACACCGTGCTCCCGTGCGTCGCGCACCAGTTGCGCCGGCGCGTAAAAGCCCATCGGCTGGCTGTTGATCAACGCCGCGCAGAAGGCCGCCGGATGGTAGCGCTTGAGCCAGGCCGAGACATATACCAGCAACGCAAAACTCGCGGCATGCGACTCGGGAAAACCGTAATCGCCAAAGCCGAGGATCTGGCGATACACGCGCTCGGCAAACTCGCGCCGATAGCCGCGCGCCTGCATCCCGGCCATCAGTCGCTTCTGATAGGGCGCGAGACCGCCGCGCCGCTTCCAGGCCGCCATCGCGCGGCGCAGCTGATCGGCCTCACCGGGCGTGAAGCCGGCCGCGACCATCGCCAGCTTGATTACCTGCTCCTGGAAGATCGGCACCCCGAGGGTGCGTTCGAGCACCGAGCGCACCGCCTCCGACGGATAATCGACCACCTCGCTGCCCTGGCGGCGGCGCAGGTAGGGGTGCACCATGTCCCCCTGGATCGGCCCGGGGCGCACGATCGCGACCTCGATGACCAGGTCGTAGAAGCAGCGCGGCTTGAGCCGGGGCAACATCGACATCTGTGCACGCGACTCGATCTGGAACACCCCGACGGTGTCGGCGCGCTGGATCATCGCGTAGACGCCAGGGTCCTCCGGTGGGACGTTCGCCAGTGCCAGTCCGGGCCCCGGCCGACCGAAACCATTGATCAGGTCGATCGCCCTGCGTATCGCACTGAGCATCCCCAGCGCCAGCAGATCGACCTTGAGCAGGCCGAGCGCTTCGAGGTCGTCCTTCTCCCACTGGATCACGGTGCGCTCCGGCATCGCCGCATTCTCGATCGGCACCAGCTCATCCAGCCGGCCGGCGGCAATCACGAAGCCGCCGACGTGCTGCGACAGGTGGCGCGGGAATCCGCGCAGCGTATTGACCAGCACCCGCAGGCGTTCGAGCAGCGGATTGTGCGCATCGAAACCGGCCTCGGCCAAGTGTGCCGGCTCGATCTCGGTAGACCGGCGCCAGGCCGCCACCGATGCGAGCAGGGCCTCTATCTGTTCCAGACCCAGGCCGAGCGCCTTGCCGACGTCGCGCACCGCGCTGCGTGTCCGATAGGTGGTCACACTGGCCGCCAGCGCGGCCCGTTCGCGCCCGTATTTGGCATAGACGTACTGGATCACCTCCTCTCGGCGCTGGTGCTCGAAATCGACGTCGATATCCGGCGGCTCGTTGCGCTCGCGCGAGATGAAGCGCTCGAACAGCAGATTCATACGCGACGGGTCGACCTCGGTGATGCCCAGGCAATAGCACACCGCCGAGTTGGCCGCCGAGCCGCGCCCCTGGCACAAGATGCCGCGCTCGCGCGCATGGCGCACGATGTCCCATACCGTGAGGAAGTAGGTCGGGTAGTTCAGCTCGGCGATCAACGCGAGTTCGTGCTCGATCTGCGCCCTGACTTTTTCCGGGCAACCCTGCGGCCAGCGGTGCTGCGCACCCTCCCGGGTCAGGCGGCACAGATAGGCATGCGGCGTGAGGCCCGGCGGCGTGACGTCGTCCGGGTACTCGTAGCGCAGCTCGTCGAGTGAAAAATGGCAACGCCCGGCAACGCGCAGGGTCTCGGCGAGCAGCTCCGCCGGATAAAGGGACGCCAGGTCATCGAGCGTCCGCAGGTGGCGTTCGCCATTGGGCAGGCGTGCATGGCCCAGGTCGGCCACCGGGGTGTTGAGCCGGATCGCCGTGAGTACATCCTGCAACGCACGCCGCCCACGGACGTGCATCTGAACACCCCCACTGGCCAGGCGCGGCAGCCGGTAGGTCTGCGCCAGTCGCTCGCTGCGCCGCAGCCGCGCGGCATCCCGACCGTCACGCAGCAGCTCGACCGTCAGCCAGGCGCGCCCGGAAAAGGTTTCGCCCAGCCAGGCGAACGCCTCATCCTGTTCGTCCAGCTCCAGCGGCAGCAACGCCAGACAGTCCGCCAGTCGCCCTTCGAGATCGGTACGCCGCAGCCGGTAGCCACCCTTTGCTGCCTGCCGGCGCCCGCGCGTGATCAGGCGGCACAACTGGGCGTAGCCGGCGCGGTTGCTGGCCAGCAGCACCAGCCGTGGGCCGTCGTCCAGCCGGACCTCGCTGCCGACGATCAACGCCAGGCCGAGCCCGGCGGCCTTCTGGTGCGCACGCACCACGCCCGATACCGAGCACTCGTCGGTGATCGCCAGTGCCCGGTAGCCGCGGGCATGGGCGCATGCGACCAGCTCCTCGGGATGCGAGGCGCCACGCAGAAAGCTGTAATTGCTCAGACAATGCAGTTCGGCGTAAGCCATGATCCACCTCGAATGGCGATGCCGCTGACTTGACGGGCCAGCAGGCACTGAGTAGCGCTCCGACGTGTTCGGTGCGCGGGCGTCCGCCGCCGGGAAGCGGCAGTCGAGCCCCCAGGGACGGATTCACGGCGTCCCGCGAATCGAATGCGCCGGGGCGCATGTGCCAGGGTCGGTGCCAGTGCCGTTGTCTGCCCGGCCCGACAGACACCCGGATGTCCACGGCGAGCCCCATGGCCCCGGCCACTTCCGAAAGCGGGCCGTCGCGTCTCACAGAAAAAGCCCGTGCAGGTACCAACCGCCCCCGCGACGGTCGCGAAACACCCACAGGCGCTCGCCGGCCGGACTGCGGGCGACGAAATAATCGCGGGAGACATCGAAGCCGTCCCACCAGCCGGTCTCGATACGTTCGGGTGGGCCATCCAGACGCAATGCCCCGCCGTATTGCGGGACCCCCTGCCGCTGTCGCAGGGGCCGTGGCTGCGGCAATAGCCAGGGCGGCTGGGACATGCCCCACAGGCCCGGTGCCGGCCCGGTGTCGTCCGGCTCTCCCGGCGCACACAGGCGCCAGGCGCGCTCCGGCCGATGGTCGGCCAGGCTGCGCAGGCTGCGTACCCGTTGTTCACCGAGTCGGTTGGACAGGCGCTCGAGCAGGGCCCGTCCGGCCCGCAGAGGACCATCGCGGCCGGCGAGGCCGGGCCCCGGACCGTCGAGCAAATCAAGGCTGCGCTCCTCGAACGCCTGCCAGTCGTCGACCAGCAGGCCGAGCGCCAACACCGGTGCCGGCAGTTGCACAGAGGCGATGCGCTCGCGGAACACCTCGAGCATATGGTCGGGGTCGCGGCTCGGGTCGAGCAGGCCTTGGTCGAACCGGCTCTCCGGACGGTCGCGATGCGACAGTGCCCACTGCAGGCGTTGTGCCCCGCCACCCAGCCCCCGCAGGAAGCCGCACAGGGCCACCATCAGGCGATGTGCGGGAAACACCAGCGCCGTCACCTGGCCAATCTCGCCGAGCAGTTCGACACGTTGCTGGAAGCACGGCGGCGGCCGCCATTCCGGGCGCGGGTCCGGCGCCAGCCCGAGCAGACGGTCGAGCAGGAGCAGCAGCTGTGGCCCGGCCCGGCGTGCCAGTTCAGGGCGCGGCAGGGCCAGCACCTCGCCGGTGTCTGCGAGGCCGATGTCGCGGATCAGCTTGCGGACACCGGCATCGCGGGTCAGACAGGCCAGCGGCAATTCCGCCACGGCCCGGTGCAACGCATCCGGCGTGAGTACCCGGCTGCCGGGACGGTTGCGCGCCAGCACCCCGGCGGCGGTCGCAGTCGGTGCCAGCGCATGCCGGGCATCGTAGCCGAGTTGCTCCAGCTCCCGCCGCAGCCGTCCCAGAAGCTTTGGCAACCCGCCGAACAGGCGCAGGCTGGCGCCGATCTCGAGCAACAGCAGCGATGGCTCGAAGCTGATGCGTGCGCTGAACTGGTAGGCCCATGCCGCCAGCGCATCGAGCGCCTGTTGTTCACGGCCCCGGTCGCGCCTGTGTACCGACAGCTCGCCACACAGGGCCAGCGCGGCCGGCAGCGCCAGCCCCGAACGGACCCCGTAGGCCTGGGCCGCGGCATTGCAGCGGCTGATTTGCTCACGTCCACGCAGCGGTTCGACGATCGCCAGCGCGCCGGCCTGCTGGCGTGCACGCGCGAAAACCTCGAGCGGCAGTTGTGGAAAATACAGGGCCAGCCAGAGCATGTCCGGTCGCATCCTGGCCGGGCCATGCCCCGGGGACCGGGGACCGGGAGGGCAAGGCCGACCTGCCACGGTCTCAATCCTGCGCGCTGTCGGGGCCCGGATCTCCGCCCCACTGCAGCGGGACGATACAGATCCCACCGGCCCAGGCAGCGCGTCGCTTGAGCACCTCGATCTCCAGGCCGAGCGGGGCGGGGCGCACACGCAGCCGCAGCGCGGCCGGCGACCCCTGGCTGGCCGCACGTGACGGGCGGAACAGCACGACCGGGCAGTCGCCCTGTTCGGCCGCCAACTGCAGGCGCCGCAGCTGCGCCGTGCGCGCCCGATCCGGCCACACCAGCACCGCACTGCAGGCCGCCGATTTGAGCGCCTGTTCGGCCACCCACAGGCGCTGTCCGGCGGACAGGTCCCGGATCAGCAGCAACCGGTCGACCCGCAGGCCACGTGCCGCCAGCGCCGGGGCATAGGGCACATAGGGCGGCGCCACCCAGACCAGCCAACGCCCTCCCCGGCTCAAGTCGGCGAGCAGCGGCAACAGCAGCGGCAGACCCTGGTGTTCCTCACTGAGGACCTCGGCCAGGGCCGCCCGCGGCCAGCCGCCGCCGAGCAGTTCGTCCAGCATCGGCCAGCCACTGGGCAACACGCGCTCGGTCGCCACGGTGTTGCGCCGCCCCTGCCACAGCGCACCGCTTCGTTTCAGCTCATCGAGATCCACTACCTGCATCGCAGCGCACACCGCGCCACGCCCGCATCGAAGGGCGATGGCGTTTGAAAGACAATGGAGAACCAATATAGAACAAAAAGGGCCGATGTACGAGCCGGACGGCGGGAAAGGATCCGCAGATCACGCCCGGGCGGGACTCCGGGGTCCCGCCCGTCCGGTCAGGCGTTCAGGACAGGCCGAGCACGATATCCCAACGCGCCGTCAACGGCGTCTGTGCCCCCGCGCCGGGCAGGAACTCGGCCGTGGCCAGTCCACGCTGCTCCACCGGGATGCGCCGGTACAGGAAATCCTCCGCGTTACGCGGCTCATCGGCGACATAGAGCTGGGTGATAAAAGGCTCGCTACCCGCCGGAAACACCGCGACATGGATGTGCGGCGCGCGGCCCGGGTACGGGACCGGCCTGATCGTCAGGAAGCGATAGCGCCCATCCGCGTCCGTCACGCTGTGGCCGATGCCCTGGAAACCCGGGTCGATCGCCTGCTGTCCGGGGTCCCGCGGGTGGCGGTAGCGGCCGTTCGCATCACACTGCCAGATCTCGATCCTGGTGTCCCGCAACGGCCTGCCGTCCCGATCGAGCAGCCGTCCATTGAGATCGCTGATCTCGCCCCTGGCCGGCGTGGCCTGGCCCTGCACATGGACCAGGTCGTTGTCGTGGTCCAGCGGCAGTTCGGGCGGGTAGAAGGGCCCGGCCGACTGCCGCGGCGTCAGCAACCGGGTCGCGGCCCAGGCAGGTGCCGCGGCGGCGGTGGCCAGCCCGACCGCGCCGAACAAAAATTGTCGCCTGGCTATCGTCATCGTAAAGCCCTCCATCGGGTTGCCTGCATTGTATTGCGCACCCAGCCTAACCCGCCCGGCATGCGGGCACCTCGCTGCCAAACCCTCCCCGGGTCAGCATTATGTCCTGATTTTGTACGAGCAACCCGCCCTTGCATTCCCGAGATTTGACGCCAAACTTCATCCCACAGCGGTCAAAACCGAGACATCCTAGGAAACATACTCGACAATATTTTGACAAAGCGCGCGGAAAACGCGCCGGGGGGCACTCGCCGCAAGGGATCAGGCCGGCCGAAAGGGCCCGCCCCGACCCGGCTAAACCACCCGGCGACTGTTCGAATGACCGGGCCGCTGCCGATCGACCATCACTCAACCCAGCAAAGGTAAATTGACATGAAAGCTACCCTGATCGCTACCACCCTCAGTATCTTCGCCGTCGGCACCGTGTCGGCCGAATGCAGCGCCTACAAGGCATATGGGGAGAACGCGGGCAAGGCCGTGCACACCCCTGCCCCTTACGGCGCCACCTTCGTTCGCGCCGGCTCCTACGGCACGCAGAAGGCAGCACAGAAGGATATCGTGGACACCGCGGTCGCCGCCGGCTCCTTCTCCACGCTGGTCGAGGCAGTACAAGCCGCCGGTCTGGCCGGCACGCTGAAGGGCGACGGTCCGTACACGGTGTTCGCGCCGACCGACGAGGCCTTCGCCAAACTCCCGGCCGGCACCCTCGAAGCCCTGCTGGCCGACAAGGACCAACTGACCAAGGTCCTGACCTACCACGTGGTGCCCGGCAAGCTCGACGCCAGCCAGGTGACCGGCATGACCCGGCTGGCGACCGTCGAGGGCAGCGACCTGCCCGTCTCGAGTATCAGCATCACGGATACCGATATCATGACCTCTAACGGCATCATTCACGTGATCGACGAGGTGTTGATCCCGGCGAGCTGATTGCGACAGGCCGGGGGTCGGGCAAAACCGACCCCCGGCACGGCGACCTCGATCGAGGCCCCCAGTCAGGGGGAGACGCGGCCCCCGGCGGAGCTGGTGGTGACCAACGCGCGGGTCATCACGATGAACCCGCTACGACCGGAGGCCGAGGCGTTCGCCGTCAGCGGCGGACGCTTCCG
>CBDTXT010000082.1:0-9671 GCA_965364465.1 uncultured Chromatiaceae bacterium | reverse complement strand
CGCTTGCCGAGATGGAACGGGTCGGCCCCGATCTGCGGATCGTCAACCTCGAGACCGCAGTCACGGTCCAAGACACGCCCTGGCCAAAGGGCATCAACTATCGCATGCATCCTGCCAACACCCCGTTGCTGACACGGATTGGGGTCGATTGTTGCGTACTGGCCAACAACCACGTGCTGGACTGGATGGCAGAAGGGCTGTTGGAGACCCTGGATGCCCTGCACGGGGCCGGCATCCAGACGGCCGGGGCCGGCCGAGACCTGGCCTCGGCATGTGCCCCGGCGATATTCCCGATGGCCGGTGGCGGGCGCCTGCTGGTTTTCGCCGTGGCCGAGCACTACAGCGGCGTGGCGCGCGACTGGCGGGCAACCGAGTCGACGCCGGGTATTGTCCTGCTGCCCGACCTGTCCCGTGATTCACAGCAAGCGGTGGCTGCGCAGATCGCCCGCTTCAGGCAGCCGGGTGACCTGGTGCTGGTGTCGATTCATTGGGGCGGCAACTGGGGCTATGCGATCCCCCCGGCCCAGCGCCGCTTTGCGCATGGCCTGATCGATGCCGCGCAGGTCGACCTGGTCCATGGCCACTCGTCGCACCACGTGAAAGGCATCGAGGTCTACCGGGGACGGCTCATCCTGTATGGCTGCGGTGATTTCCTGAACGACTACGAAGGCATCCATGGTCACGAGGCCTACCGTGCCGAGCTGGGGCTGATGTATTTCCCGACGCTCGACGACGCCAGCGGTCGGCTGCGGCGAGTGCTATTGAGCCCGACCAGAATCCGGCGGTTTCGGGTCGAGCGGGCATCGGCCGGGGACGCCGCGTGGCTGGCGGCTGTGCTGAACCGTGAGGGCCAGTCACTGGGGACGCAGGTCACGCTCGACAAGCAAGGCCGGCTGCGGTTGCACTGGTGCGATCAATGATGCCCAGCAGCGGGCCGCCAGCCAGACGGAACGCGGCCCGGCCGGCACGCCGGGTCAGTCATCGTCGTGTGCGAATCCCTTGACGATGTAGCCGCCCGATTTTTCGTCCAACTCGAGTTCCAGCAACTCGCGCGCCCGGGCCTCCTCGAGCAGCCGGCCGAAGGTCCGAAAGCCGTGATAGGTCTCGTTGAATCCAGGTTTCCGCCGCTTCAGCGCCTGCTTCACCATCGAGCCCCAGACCTTTTCCTGCTCGCCGCGTTCCTCGAACAGGTCTTCCACGGTCTCGAGGACCAGGTCGATCGCCGCCTGACGCTTTTGTTCTTCCACGAGCTTTTCCTCGGAAGGCTTGGGTGTCCCGCCTTTTTTCGCGGCCGCCTTTTTCGCGGCCGTGTTGCGTCGTGCCTTACGCTGCTTCTCGCTTTCTCGGGCCAGGTCGTCATAGAAAATGAACTCGTCGCAGTTCGCAATCAGCAGGTCTGATGTGGACTTCTTCACCCCAACGCCGATCACGACCTTGTTGTTCTCGCGCAGCTTGCTGACCAGCGGCGAAAAATCCGAGTCGCCACTGACGATGACGAAAGTGTCCACGTGTGACTTTGTGTAGCAGAGGTCGAGTGCATCGACGACCATACGGATGTCCGCCGAGTTCTTGCCCGATTGCCGCACATGCGGAATCTCGATCAGCTCGAACGCCGCCTCGTGCATCGCCGCCTTGAACTTCTTGTACCGTTCCCAATCGCAATACGCCTTCTTGACGACGATATTGCCCTTGAGAAGCAGCCGCTCGAGTACCTTCTGTATGTCGAACGCCGCGTATTTGGCGTCTTCGACACCGAGCGCGACATTCTCAAAATCACAGAACACGGCCATGTTCTGTGTCACGGGTTTAGCGGTCATTACATCACCTGCACGCTGCGCGTAAAATCCGGATCTTAGGGTGCGGACGGAAAAATTGCGAAACAAGGGTCGAGAAAACCTCTTGGCAGCGCCCCTGGAACACCGACTGTTGCGGCTCGGTCGCGCGGCGCAGCGAGGTTGACATCACGATGGTGAGCGCGGACGTGCCGCGCCGCCCCAGGATTCCGGGTGCACGGCAGCGGCATGGCGCTTGCGATGCTCAGATGCTCAGGCTGAACCGAGAAAGTCCTCGACCAGCGCATCAGCTCCGTGACGATCGATCAGGTTCTGCAATTCGGCGATCACCGTCTGTGCCTCGTCGTCGTCGATCTCCCCCTGACCGATGAGCTGGGCAAGGAGACCCGCCTCCATGGCCTCGAACAAGTCGCCGAGCGTTACGTCGCCTAGTCCGTCGAGTCCGGCCTCGATCAGCCGCTGCAACGCTTCGCTGGCCCAGGGCCTCAGAAAGCGAACCGCGAGCGCATCGGCGTCATACTCGTCGATTAGCGCATCGATCTCGTCGCGCAGTCCCTGCCACTCGTCCGAAGAGAAACGGTTCAGTGGAATCGTTACCGTCTTCACCTGTGCGAGTATCGCCTCACGCACACTGGCAAGCGTCGCTGGCTGATCGAGTTCGTCATCGTCCAAAACGGATGCAATCACCGCAGACATTTCATCAGAGGTGTTTTCGAAGACGTCTTCAGGGATTGTCATGGTTCGCCGACCTCGGCTGGGAAGCCTGTTTTTTTACCCCCGCGGCCGCAGCCTGCGGCCCGGCCCGCTGGATTGAGGGTAGAAACCGCAGCTGGCCCGGATGCTTGAATTATACGACGCGGCGCCGCCGGCGATCAGTGCGAAGCGGTGATTTCGTGTACCCAATGACTTGGGTCAAGTAGCGCACGGCGAAACAAACGTCGGGCAGCGCCCGATCTACCCGATCGCGGCCCGCAGGCCGCTGCGCCGGATATACGGCACGCCACCGTCGGACAGGACTCGCCTGCCGATGCACTGGCGGTCGCGCGTTAGGGCTCGGCAGCATCGAGCATCGCCGCGACTACCGCGCACCAGCCATCGGCCAGGTTCCGCAAATCGTAGCCGCCACCGCCAAGCGCCAGCAGCCGGCCCGCGCAATGGGTCTCGGCCAAGGCCCCAAGGCTCGCCGCGGCATGTCGATGCGCCCCGCTGCTATAGGCCATATGGGTCAAGGGATCGCCTGCGATGCTGTCCGCTCCGCACTGCAGCAGGATGAACTCCGGTCGGGCGCGATCGACGAACGACTGCACGGTATCCCATGCCCTGAAGAACAGGCGGTCGTCCGCACCGGGGGGCATCGGTATGTTCAGCTTGGTGCCCATGGCCGCCTTCGTTCCGGTCTCGCTCACCATCCCGGTACCCGGATACAGGTAACGGCCATCCTCATGCAGGTCCGCGATGGCCAGCGCCGGGTCGTCTTCGAACGCGTAAAACACGCCGTCTCCGTGGTGCGCATCGATGTCCACATAGGCGATGCGGCTCAGGCCATAGCATCGGCGAAGGTGTTGGATCGCAATGGCGCAATCGTTGAAGACGCAAAAGCCGGCGGCGGAAGCCGGTCGTGCATGATGCAGTCCGGCGATCGGGACGAAGGCGCGTCGGGTCTTGCCACTCATCAGTTCGTCGACCGCCAGGAGAACCGTGCCCACGACCCGCAACGCGGCCTGGTAGACCCCGGGGAACGCCGGCGTGTCGCCGCCGTCGAGGTAGCCCTCCCCGATGCGCGAAAGCCGAATCACGCGCTCGACGTAGCGCGCCGTGTGAAAGCTCTCGATATCGGCGCGCTGCGCCATTCGGGTCGGTGCAAGTCGACAACGGCCGGCCAGTCCCGACTGGTGGAGCTGGGCGAGAAACGCGTCCAGGCGAGCGGGCCCGAACGGGTGATCTGGGCCGAAGCTGTAAGCGGCGAGTTGGTCGTCCGTGTAGACACTGACCAGCGGCATCGCGCTCGAGGCCGGGACGCTCATGAGCGGAGGCAGGTGGGCAGCGCATCGCGGCGCGGGCGGCACATGAGCGGGTATTCAGCGGACACGCTGGAACGACAGCAGATTGCCGTCCTCGTCGAGCAGCCTGAATTGCTCAGGCCCACCCTGGAACCAGTACTTGCGAACCGTGTCGGTGCGGGGACTGTAGGCGATCAGTCGATGGCCGACGAGCAGAAACGCACAATCGCAGGCCAGCTCCTCGCGGCCCCAGATACGTGCCCGGTTGCCACGAATGTCGACGGTTTCGCCGGCGCTGCCGCGCCAGACGCCGCTCAGGTCTGGCGTATCCGCCACGCGACTTTCACCGCCCGGGCGCGACACCGGAGGATCCTTGAAAGGGTCAGTCCAAGGCGCCGCCCAGTCGCCGTGGCGCGACGCCGCACCACCGGCCCCGAACGACGGCGCCGGGTGAGGGAAGGGCGGCGAACCCTCACCTGGAGGCTTCAAGGCCCAGCCGTAAGCGTTCCAACGTGACGGGTCCGGCAGCAGGTCTTGCGCCTCCACCGGCACGAACGCCACCAGCAGGCACAAGAACAGCGGCAACGCGCCGCAACAGCGGTCCGGCCGATTCGAGGCCCATAGTGGCTCCGTGGCAGACTGTGCCCACTGTAGCATCGCAGTGGCGCTACGTTGGCACATTTGCCGTGCCGGCGCGGTGGTTGCGGAATCTCCGGCGATCACCTGAGCGCGCTCGACGCCTCAGCTGGCGCCGGGCCTGGCAGGCTTGGGTTCGCCGGATGAGCTGCCGTCACCCGCGCCGGATGGCCCCTCGAGGCGCGTCGCCTCGATCAAGATGCCCAGCTTGGGATGATCGACGTAGTGCAACTCGCCGCTGCGCATTCGCCGGTAGAGCTTGGCATGCACACCGCTGTCGCGCAGCGAGAGCGCCGCATCCAGGTGCAGGAAGCGTCCGCGCGTCATACGGATCACCCCGTCGAGACGGCCGTCACCGATCTGGTACCAGGCATCGCTGTCGAGGCCGCGCGGCGATTGGATCCAGGCCAGGTGCTCGTGCACGATCATCCCTCGTTGTTTCAGCGTGTAGGCCACTGGCCCGAGTCGCTTGTTGCCCGTGGCCAGGCCGTCGAGGCGACCTGCCAGACGCATCTGGGGCCCGTCTTCCTCGCTTTCGGTCGAAGCAGCGACCGCAGCGCCGGGCCTTTCGAAAACTACCATTTCGAACTTGTAGAGGTTGTCCGCGGCAGATGCAACACCCGCCAGCAGCAGCGCGAGCGCCAGCAACGCCTTGTACCCATTATTGCGGAATGCTGTGTTCATGCCCGCTCAGTTCACTGGATACCGAGCAATTGGTCAAGTAGCCCGGTTACCGTGGCGACCCGCTGCGCCGGGTCCGACAGGTCGGCGAAGAACCTCAACTTGTCCGTGCCGTCGAATTTGAACGTCTTCGGCCGGGCCTGGATCAGTTCGATCAGGCGTGACGCATCGATCCTGGGCTCGGCGTCGAAAAGGACCCTGCCACCGCTCGGGCCTGCCTCGATCTTGCGGATGCCGAACGGCTGCACATGCAGCTTCAGCGCGGTGACGTCGAACAGATTGCTCGTGGGCTCCGGCAGCAGACCGAAACGGTCGATCATCTCGACCTTGAGGTCGCGCAATTCCTCGGTCGATTCGGCAGAGGCGATGCGCTTGTACTGGATCAGCCGGATATGCACGTCCGGCAGGTAGTCATCGGGCAGGAGTGCCGGGATCTGCAGGTCGACCTCGGTGCCGTGATCGAGCGGGCGGTCGAGCTCCGGCTGGCGGCCAGCGCGAATCGCCTGCACCGCCCGTTCCAGCATCTCGGTATATAGCGTGAACCCGATCTCGTGGATCTGGCCGCTTTGCTCGTCACCGAGGAGCTCGCCGGCGCCGCGAATCTCGAGATCATGCGTGGCCAGCGTGAAGCCGGCCCCCAGTTCCTCGAGCGACTCGATTGCCTCCAGCCGCTTGCGCGCATCCGGGGTCATCGCCTTTGGCGGCGGCGCGATCAGGTAGGCGTAGGCCCTGTGGTGCGAACGACCCACCCGGCCCCGCAGCTGGTGGAGCTGGGCCAGGCCGAGCTTGTCGGCACGATCGATGATGATCGTATTCGCGCTCGGCACGTCGATGCCGCTCTCCACGATCGTGGTACAGACCAGCAGGTTGAAGCGCTGATGGTAGAAATCGCGCATGATGCGTTCGAGTTCACGCTCACGCATCTGCCCGTGCGCCGACTCGACTCGTGCGCCGGGCACCAGTTCGGCGACCTTCTGCGCCATCTTTTCAATGCTGGATACCTCGTTGTGCAGCAGATAGATCTGTCCGCCACGGTTGATCTCGCGTTGACAGGCCTCCCGGATCAGCACGTCGTTCCACTGACTGACGAAGGTCTTGATCGGATGGCGCGCGGCCGGCGGCGTCGCGATGATGGAAAGATCACGCAGCCCCGACATCGCCATGTTCAGCGTTCGGGGTATCGGCGTCGCGGTCAGGGTAAGGATGTCGACCTCGGCGCGCAGTGCCTTGAGCCGTTCCTTGTGGCGCACCCCGAAGCGGTGTTCCTCGTCGACGATGACCAGCCCCAGGTCCCTGAACTTCACGCCGTCGCCGAGCAGCTTGTGGGTGCCGACGACGATATCGACGCGGCCCTCGAGCAGGCCCTTGAGCACCTGGTTGACCTCTTTGGTCGAGCGGAAGCGGGACAGGCTCTCCACCCGGATCGGCCAGTCCGCGAATCGGTCGGAGAAGTTTTGGTAGTGTTGCTGGGCGAGCAGCGTGGTAGGGACCAGCACGGCAACCTGCTTGCCGGCATTGGCGGCGATGAACGCCGCCCGCATCGCCACCTCGGTCTTGCCGAAACCGACGTCGCCGCAGACGACGCGGTCCATCGGCTTGGGCGAGGTCATGTCCGCAACGATGGCGTGGATCGCCTGCTCCTGATCCGGCGTCTCCTCGAATTCGAAATCTGCCGCGAACTGGCGGTACTCGTCGTGCGGCGCGGGCATTGCCGTTCCCTGGCGGGCCTCGCGCCGCGCATAGATGTCGAGCAGTTCGGCCGCGACGTCCCGCACCTTCTCCGCGGCCCGCCGACGTGCCTTCTCCCACTGATCACTGCCCAGGCGATGCAGCGGGGCGGCGTCCGGTGATGCCCCGGTGTAGCGGCTGATCAGATCGAGCGATGCGACCGGCACGTACAGCTTGTCGCCACGCGCGTACTCGAGGGTCAGGAACTCGGTGGTCCGGCCGGCGACCTCGAGTGTCTGCAGGCCCAGAAAGCGACCGACGCCGTGTTCCTCATGCACCACCGGGGCACCGACCGTCAATTCGGCCAGGTTGCGTACGATCTGGTCCGCATCCTGCCCCTTGCGCCGCCGGCGCTGCTTGACACGCTCGCCGAGCAGCAGCGACTCGGGGAGCAGCAGCAGGCCGTCCTGATCGAGCCATAGGCCGTTCTCGATAGGGGCCACCGTGATGCCCGGCGACAGCTCGCCCGCGACGAATTCGTGCCAGCTTTCAGTGTACTGGGGACGAATCCCAAAGCCGGCGAGCGTCTCCAGCAGCGCCTCGCGGCGCCCGGCGGTCTCGGCCACGAACAGGGTCCGTGCCCCGGTGCTGCGCAACGCGGTCTTTAGAGCCAGGGCCGGGTCGGCCGCCTTGGCCTGGATACCCACGGGGGGCACCGGGCGCGAGGCCAGGTCCAGTGCGAGGGGCCCGGCGCCTTCCCCCTCCGCCTCGCCGCGCTGTGTCTCGACCCGTGGTCGGGCAGCCAGCAGGTCCTTGAGCTGCGCAGGCTCGAGGTAGAGCGACGCCGGGGGCAGCAACGGCCGCTCGACATCGTGTCGCCGTTGTTCATAACGCTCGCAGACTGTGTCGAAGAACTGCGTCGCTTCGTCGTCCAACTGCCTGTCGAAAACCGCGACGCTGTCCCTCGGGATGTAATCGAACAACGTGGCGGTACGCTCGAAGAACAGCGGCAGGTAGTACTCGATACCGCCCGGCACCTGGCCCTCACTGATCCCGCGATAGATCAGACTGCGCTGTGGGTCACCCTCGATCCGCTCCCGGTAGGCCTTGCGGAAGCGCGCCGTCGCGCCGTCGTCGAGTGGGAATTCACGCGCCGGCAACAGCGAGATGCGCGAAATCTTCCGATCCGTGCGCTGGCTCTCTGGGTCGAAGGTCCGGATCGAATCGATCTCGCTGTCGAACAGGTCGACGCGGTAGGGCCAGTCGCTGCCCATTGGAAACAGATCGATCAGCGAACCACGAACTGCAAATTCGCCATGCGTCATCACCTGCGAGACGCACTGGTAGCCGGCGGATTCCAGCCGTCGCCGGAATGCGTCGAGATCGAGTTCGTCGCCGACCGCCAGCAGCAGGCTGTGCGCGTCGAGGAAGTCCGCCGGCAGCAGGCGCTGCATCAGCGTCGCGACTGGCACGACGATCACCCCTTGCCGCATGCCGCGCAGCCGATGCAGTGTCAGCAGGCGCTGTGAGACCAGTTCAGGTAGTGGTGAGAAGACGTCGTACGGCAGCGTCTCCCAGTCGGGAAAGCTCAGCACCTCGAGCGATGGGTCGTCACGGAAGAAAAGGATCTCCTCCATCAGCCGGGTCGCCGCCTGGACGTCGCTGGTGACGACCAGCAGCGGCGCGCGCGCCTCGGCGACCGCGCGCGCGATCGCGTAGCCGGTTGCGGCGCCGACGCATCGCCCCCATCGGACCTTGGATTCAGGGGTCTTCGGTATCGTGGGTACTGCGGAATTCACTGCTTCGCATTCGGGGATTCAGGGGCGCTGCATTGTCGCATAGCCCAGTCGCTGCGACTGGCCGGAGGACTGATCTCGCGGGCCCGGGGCCCTGAAGCCGGCCGTCAGCTGCGCGGTCAGGGCGACGCGTCCAGCGCCGGGCTATGCGGGTAAGGACCAGCCCGCCGTCAGGGTTTGACTGTCGTCAGGCCGAGGATCTCCCAATCCTGCATGCCCCCACGGTACCACTTGAGCTTGTTTGCCGGATAGCCGAAGCGCAGCAGGGTTTTGATGTTGTTCGGCGACTGGCCGCACCACATGCCATTGCAGAACAGGACCAGCGTCTTCGCATCGCTGAAATCCCAGAGGCCTTCCATCTCCCTGGCACCGAACTGCCCGGCGAGGATTTCACTGATGGAAATCGGGTCCGCGCCCTTGGCCGGGTTCAACCTGGTCCATGGCAGGTTGATCGCGCCCGGGATGGTGCCCTTGGATGCCCAGTCCGGGGTGCGCGAATCGATCAGCAGGATGCTATCGTCCCCCGCCGCCATCTGCTCCACGTAAGCGATCAGCTCGAGTTCCCCGATCGTCTCGACGCCTTGCGCAACCTGGCCCGGCTGGATACAGAACGGGGGGCATTTACGCGATGTCTTCGCAAACGCCGGGTTGACCGTGTTGGTCTGGTCCTGGTTGCGCATGATGCTGACGGGCTTACCGTTCACCATGCCCTCGAACTTGTCCATCGAACGACTGATCCCGACCGCCAATTCCTCGGCCGGTGCTGCGCCACACAACGCGATACCGGCGGCCGCGACCAGCGCACAAAGGGTATTGTGAAACCTCATCCGGGTTAATCCTCCTCGTCGGTGTTGCTGACCGTGTTGGATGGGAGCAGCAGCCTTAGACAGGGCCGCCGATTGATTGTCGAGTCGCTGCCGGTCGCGCACGCCTATCCCGGCAGTCCATGACCGCGTCCGTCGTCATCGGTACAGCATGGTGATGCGGCGGCGGGGCCCGCGGCGATGGTGCCGGCCTGCCAGGCGATCGTGAGGCCCAGCGCGACGAGTAGGACCAGAATGAACCGCATGTTGAAACCTCTCCTGCTTTGGCCGGTC
>CBDTXT010000081.1:0-9706 GCA_965364465.1 uncultured Chromatiaceae bacterium | reverse complement strand
GTGTGCGAGAGGATCACCGGACGATCCGTGATCTCGAGGATCTCCCAGAAGCCGACCTCGCCAATGTGCACCAGATCCACGACCACCCGCAGCTCGTGCAAGCGCTCGACTACGCGCCGGCCGTTCTCGCCGACCTCCGCACGCGCACTCGCGTCGCCGAACCAGCGGCTGAGTTGTGCAGCCAGTTCCCTCTGGTCGGCCACCTGGACCGCCGCAGCTGCCTCGATCAGCATCTGGCTGATCGCCGCAAAGTTGAACACATGCGGCCCGAAACAGACCGCAACCCCCTGCGCCGATGCCTCGAGCATGTTGTGTCCGCCGGTCTCGACCAGGCTGCCGCCGACGAAGGCCACATCCGCGGATCCCATCAGCACCAGCAATTCGCCCATCGTGTCGGCCAGACAGACCTGGGTCTGCGCGTCGTAGCCGGCGGGCTGCGAGCGCCGCGCCAGGGTAAATTGCTCCCGCCGGCACAGTGCGGCAACACGATCAAAGCGTTCCGGGTGTCGCGGGACCAGAATCAACAATGCCCTGGGGAAGTCCTCCAGGACCTTGCGGTGCGCAAACAGCACCTGCTCGTCCTCTCCCTCGTGCGTACTGCCGGCCACCCAGACAGGACGCCCACCCCATTCCCGTCGCAGCACCTCGACACGTTCCTCGAGACTCGCGGGGATGTGCAAGTCGAACTTGATACTGCCGGTCACCGAGACCCTTTCGGATGGGACACCGAGTTCGCGGTAGCGGGCGGCATCCGCCGGCGACTGTGCAGCGACGCAGTCGATCAGTGCAAAGGTATCGCGGCTGAAGCGACCCAGACGCGCGTATCGGCTGGCCGATCTGCCGGAAAGTCGCGCGTTGGCCAGTATCGTGTAGACGCCGTGCCTGCGGCAATAATGCAGCAGGTTCGGCCAGATCTCAGTCTCGACCATCAGCATCACGCGCGGCCGGACGCGCCGCAGAAAGCCGGTCAGCGCAAACGGGAGATCGTACGGGAAATACACATGATGGACCCGCTCGCCGAGTTGCTCACGCACGCGCGCGGAGCCGGTCGGCGTGGTCGTCGTTACCGTGATCTGCAGCTCGCGATTGTCCGCAAGCAGTCCGTGGACCAGCGGCAATACCGCCTGCACCTCGCCAACCGAAACCGCGTGAATCCAGAGCCCACCCCAGCCGTGGGGTGGTGGGAAAAACCCCAGGCGCTCCGACCAGCGCTCTCGATAGGCGGGTACCCGGATGCTGCGCCACAGGAGCCGAAACAGGACGAGCGGGAGCAGCAGGAAAAGCAGGACCGTGTACAGGGACCTGATCATCCGTTCCCCACGGGTCCGCTGCCCTGCCGGTTACTGCGCCAGAGGCGAGGCCGGGTCGTGCTCACCGCATGGTCCAGCCTCGAGGTCGCGCTATCCGGGTCATACTTGATCAAGGGTGTTGGTGCTTCTCTCGCTGTTGCCCGGACCTGGCTTGCGTCTCTGTCGATACCGAATACATCAGGCCTGAATTATCGATTCAGCGCACCGCGTGCCGCAATAGCCTGGCGCGACCCGATCCGATCGGCAAATGCGCCGGCCCGACGACTGTCCGCGTGTCGCTTTCCACATGCTAGCATGACGATTTAGGCGCACCGTTCGGGCCGGGCAAATCCCGGTGCCCCAGCAACCGACCCGTTGCCGAGCGCGCCCCAACCTCTGGGCATGTCGACATGCAGTTCATCGATCTCAAAAGACAGCAGACACTGATCCGCGCGGACATCGACCGTCGTCTCGCCGCAGTACTCGACCACGGCCAGTACATCCTGGGCCCGGAAGTCACCGAGATGGAATCGCTGCTCGCCGAGTTCGTCGGCGTCGAGCACTGCATTTCGGTAGCCAGCGGCACCGATGCACTGCTCGCGGCCCTACTGGCGCTCGAGCTGTCACCGGGCGACGAGGTCATTACAACAGCCTTCAGCTTCATCGCGACGGCAGAGGTGATCGCATTGATCGGCGCGACCCCGGTGTTCGTGGACATCGACCCGCGCACCTACAACCTGAATCCCGCGCTGATCGAGGGGGCCATAAGCGACCGGACGCGTGCGATCATGCCGGTCGGCCTTTACGGCCAGTGTGCAGACCTGCCCGCGATCAATACAATTGCAGAACGCCACGGCCTGCCGGTGATCGAGGACGCGGCACAAAGCTTTGGCGGCGAGCTGAATGGTGCCAGATCGTGCAGCATGACGACCATCGGCTGCACCAGTTTCTTCCCGGCCAAGCCGCTGGGCTGTTACGGTGACGGCGGTGCCTGCTTCACGAATGACGCGGCGCTGGACCCGCGTCTGCGTGAGTTGAGGAACCATGGTCAGGACCGCCGCTATCATCATCCCCGGGTCGGCATCAACGGCCGGATGGACACGCTGCAGGCCGCGGTAATCCTGTCGAAGATGACACTTTTTCCGGACGAGGTAAGAAAGCGCTCCGCACTGGGCCAGCGTTACTCGGAAATCCTGGCGGGCGCCAACTGCAGCACGCCACACATCGCCGACGGCAATCTCTCTGTCTACGCCCAGTACACGCTGCGGGTCGTCGACCGCGAAAGGCTGGCCGCGAAGCTGGCCGAAAAGGGCATCCCGACCGCCGTTCACTATCCGATCACGCTCGACCAACAGCCGGCGCTGGCGGCACGCAGCCGCAGCGCCGGCGCGCTCGAGGTGGCCTCCCGGGCCGCGCGCGAGGTGATCAGTCTGCCGATGCATCCGTATCTGGAGGACGCCGATCTGGAACGGGTCTGCAGTGCAGTTTACGAGGCGCTGGAATCCTGATCGGACACCGCCCCGGTTCGCTGGTCCACGAACTGGTTCCGGTACAGTAGCGCGTAGTGTCCGCCAAGCGCGATCAGTTCCTCATGTGAGCCGCGCTCGACCACCCGGCCATTGCTGATCACCAGGATCTGATCGGCATGCACGATGGTCGACAGGCGGTGCGCAATCACCAGCGTGGTCCGGTCGAGCGTGAGGTTCTGCAGCGCGGTCTGCACATAGCGTTCGGACTCGGTGTCCAGTGCCGAAGTCGCCTCGTCCAGTATCAACACCGGCGCGTCCTTGAGCAGAGCGCGCGCAATCGCAATGCGCTGGCGCTGCCCGCCCGACAGGAGCACGCCGTCTTCTCCCACCACGGTATCGAAACCCTGCGGCAGCTCTTCGATGAACGGGAGCGCGAAGGCGGCACGCGCCGCCTCTTCGATCGCCTGCTGCGTCGCCTTCGCGTTGCCGTAGGCGATGTTCGCGGCCACGGTATCGTTGAACAGCACCGATTCCTGCCCGACATAAGCGATCTGACTGCGCAGGCTGTTCAGTGTCACGTCGCGTACATCCACACCGTCGATCAGTATCTTGCCGTCGGACAGCTCGTAGAAACGCGGGACCAGCGACGCAATCGTGGTCTTTCCGCTACCGGACGGTCCGACCAGGGCCGTAGTGGTACCGCGCGGAATCGAGAACGAGACCTCCTTCAGGGCCGGTTCCACGGCCGATGGGTAGCGAAACGAGACATCGGAGAAGATCAGCTCGCCGTCGACCGGCCCCAGTACCTGGCGACCCTGGTCGTCCTCGGGCCGCTCGTCGATCAGCGCGAAAACGGTCTCCGCCCCAGCCAATCCGGCCTGCAAGGGCTGATTGACACCGACAATGCGCTTCACCGGCGGGAACAACAGTGCCAACGCGGCAAGAAACGAGACGAACGACCCGACGGACATCGGTTGCTGTCCCATCTGTCCGGTACCGACATAGATCAGCAATGCGATCATCACCGCGGCGATACCCTCGACCAGCGGGACACTGGCACCATCTGCTACCACGGTCTTGAACTTGTATCGACGCTCCCAGTTGGCCAGCTTCATGAAGCGACGCAGCTCGGCTTTTCGCCCGCCGAACACCTTGATCACCTTGTGTCCGCGGACGGCCTCGCCGATCACATGGGTCAGCTCCCCCATCGTGGCCTGTTTCCTTCGGCTCAGAAAGCGCAGACGCTTCCCAATGAGCCGCACCGCGAAGATCAGGATGGGGAACAGCACGAAGATCAACAGCGTGAAACGCCAGTTTATATACAGCATATAGGCAACCAGGCCGATCACGATCACGGTATCGCGCACCAGTATCATCAACACCTTGGTCGCGGCATTGGTCACCTGGGTCACGTTGTGCGTGACCTTGGTGATGATCTGACCGGTGGCATGGGTGTCGTAGAACGACGTCGGCAGACGCAGGATGCGCTCGAACATCAGGCGGCGGAGATCCAGCACGAGTTTCCCGGCGACCCAGGTGAACGCCATCTGGCTGGCGACGTTACAGGTGCCGCGAACCAGGAACAAAAGGATCAACAGGATCGGCGACCAGAACAGAAAGCTGGGGTCCCGCTCGACGAAGGTCCCGTCGAGCAACGGCTTCAGATAGAACGGGATCGCCGGTTCGGTCAGGGCCAACAGCACCATGAAGACGACACCGACGACGAACTGTCGCCAATAGGGGCGGACGTGGCTGAGCAGGCGGAGATAGAGTTCCCGACTGTTCACGACTCGTCTTTATCGCGCACACAGTGCACTGCTGCGATCCTTTCCACCTGGCGAATAGCACCCTGCCCTGGACCCGACGCTGCAATCCGCCGCGGTTGGCGGTGCGGACCGTTGGTCGAAGGCGCACTGTCCCGGCCGTAATCTAAGCGCACAGTGTACTGGATAAGCACACAGGTCTGTAAGCCGTCGCTGCATGGGGGCGGTCGCCTGCGCATGCCGGCCAGGACCCGTGCATGACGACTGACCGGGCCGGCCGCTTCGTTTCATCGCACGGCGGACTCGCTGGCGCCGGCACCGAGCCGGAGGGCCAACAACACGAGCGGGGCATACGCGGCCAGCGCGACCAGCACGCCGGCGGCGGGAAACGACGCGGCGAGCAGCGCCATCGGCAGCAACCAGCCAGTGTCTATCAGCAGTACGGCAGAGGTCACACGCAAATGCCCCCAGCGGCGCGCGGCCCGCTGATAGGCGTGGCTGCGGTGCGCCTCGTACCAGCGCTCGCCACGCAGAAAACGACGGGCCAGCGTGATCGAGGCATCGGTCACGAAGGCCGCAACGAGAATGACCCAGGGCCAGAACAGCACGCCATCGGCGGCCACCGCCGCATAGGCCAGCATGCCGAGCACGGCACCGAGGAATCCGCTCCCGACATCGCCCATGAAGATCTTTGCCGGATGCCAGTTCCACACCAGGAAGCCGAGCGCCACGGCCCCGAGCACAAGCAGCGCGTAGACCAGATCCTGCTGTCCCGACAGCGCCGCAAGCCAGGCGCCGGCGAAAGCGAGGAAAACCGCCTCGCCGGCCGCGATGCCATCGATCCCGTCCATGAAGTTGAACAGGTTCAAAAACCACACCATCGCGAGCACGACCAGCAGTTGTCCCGACCAGCCGATCGCGATGATCCCGTGCGGCAGCGCGATCTCCAAACCACCACCGAGCCAGTAGATCGCCCACGCGGCCGCGACACCATGTACCAGGATCCGTGCGCGGGCCGAAACATGGCTGTGGTCGTCACGAAACCCGACACCCGCGACCATCAGGGCCGCCGGCAGCACCGCGATCGCCAATCGCCGGTCCCAGTCCCCGAGGACGCTTTGCGCCAGCAGCAGCAGCCCGAAACTGACCACCATCGCGAGACCGCCACCACGCGGCGTGGCCTGCTGATGCGAGCTGCGGGCGTTCGGGACGTCGAGTAGCTGTTTGGCGAGGGCGTAGCGACGCATCAGGCCGGTCAGGACGAGCGACGACAGGAACGCGAGCGGCAGCAAGAGGCTAGCGCTCACGCGACACCTCGCCCGCCGCGATCGCCCGGACCGTTTGTCGCACCGCCTCTGCCGGCGCCTGCTTCGGCCGCCAGCGCAGAAGCTCCTGATTCTTATGGATATCGACCTGCAGCGAATCTGCCAGGCGGTCGATCAGTGCGCGCCGACCGAGCAGACCGGCTACGAATCGCAGCACCCGCGGCGCGACCGCAAAAAGCCTTGGCGGGTGCGTCAGTTCGGCCGCGATCGCCCGCACGAGCTCCGGTGTCGACCAGTCTGCCCCGTCGGAGACCAGAAACACCTGCCCGGCCGCAGCCGGGTGGGTCAGGCAGACCTCGATGAAGTCGACCAGGTTGGCTGCCGACACCATGCTGCGCCGGTTCTCGAGCGCCGCGAATGGCAAAGGCACGCCGCGCATCACGAGCCTCACCAGGCGTTCGAAGTTGCCCCGGACCCCGGGCCCGTAGACCAATGGCGGCCGGATCACGCCGAACTCGGTGCGGCCGTGCCCGGCCAGCCGCCACAGCGCCTGCTCCGCCTCCAGCTTCGATATCGCATAGGGGTCGCTGGCCGCTGGCGGGTCGTCGGCGCGGAACGCCCGGCGATCGGTCCGCTCACCGTTGACCTTGATCGTACTCAGATAGACGAAGCGCCTCGTGCCGGCGGCGACTGCCGCCTCGGCGAGCCGCTCGGTGCCACACAGATTGACCCGACGGTACGCTGTCAGCGGGTCCGCGTCAGCCTCTGCCATCACGTGGACCCGGGCCGCGAGGTGGACCACGGCATCGATGCCCCGCAACCTGGACGCCCAGTCAGACTCTTCCGCAATGTCATCGATCCAGGACAGCGAGCAGGTCTCGGACGGCGCAGGCGGCCGCGTGCCCGCATCGCGCCGGACGACACAGACTAGGCCATGCCCGGCATCCTGCAATCCGGCGACGAGATGTCGGCCGATAAAACCGGAAGCCCCGGTGACAAGTATTCGCATAGGCCCTGCCTGTGACTGATTCCCGTGTCCGCCCCCCGGCCGATCGGCCGCTGAGGCCCCGAAAGCGGACATCGCTTGGCGCAGGATACATGTCGGATCGCGCGGCGCGTAGCGCGCGGCATCGGCACCCTGGCCTGGACTGCCCGCGGATAATTACCCGGCTCCCTTTTCGGCCGAACGGTCTGCGTGTACCCTCTCGCCCAGATCCAGCTTACCGGTAGGCCCGCTCGGCCTGTAGCGGGTGCGCGATAGGCCCCCTCACGGGCCGGGGGTGAACCGGCCGCCGGTCGCGCAAGAGACGCCGAAGCAAGCTGGCGCAAGGGCTTTACCACAGGTGAGAAACGCGCATGGCCGCCGGCCCCCTACAGCTCTACCAGCAAGCGTGCGCCCTATGCGGCGATGCGTATTTCCGCGAGGTCGTCTGGCATCACTGTCCGCATCTCGAATCGACCGACCCCAGTGCCCTCAGCCTGGCGATACACCCGGATGATCAGATGCTGTGGCATTCCTTGCGGCACCATCGGGACGCCAATGTCGCGTTCAGCCAGTATTACAACGTCGCGCTGCAGCAGTACAACGCGGCCCAGCAGATCCTGCGCCTCCTGTTTCCCGGTGCTGCCGACCGGGTCCGTGTACTCGATTTCGCCTGCGGCTACGGCAGGCTGCTGCGCTTCCTTTCGCTCAGCCTGCCGACCGCCAATATCTGGGCATCCGAGATCCAGCCGCAGGCCCTCGCGTTCGTCCGCGACACCTTCAACGTCAATGCCATTGCATCGGAGGCGGACCCGCTGGCGTTCCAGCCAGACCGTCGGTTTCAGATGATCTGGGTTGCCTCGTTATTTTCACACCTGCCGGACCGGCTGTTCGAGGCTTGGCTGCGTCGACTCACAGACTGCCTGACCCCGGATGGCGTGCTCTGTTTCAGCACCCACGATGCCTGCCTGACACCCGATGGCTCGACGCTGCCCGCGGAGGGCATCCTGTTCAGGCCATTCAGTGAGAACGTCGACCTGGACACCAGCGATTATGGCACTACCTACGTCAGCGAAGACTATGTGAGTCGGCTCGTATCAAAGGTCTGTGGCGCGGATCGCGGGTATTTCCGCATTCCGCGTGGTCTGGCGCATGAGCAGGACCTCTACCTGGTCCCGGCAACACCCGATCGCGACCTTTCCGTACTGCGATCATTCCGGCACGGGCCGTGGGGCTGGGTCGACGAACGCATCCTGCGCCCGTCGGGCGAGCTCTACCTGCGGGGCTGGGCGGCATCGCTCGACGACGGTCCGCTGGACGCGGTCGACATCACGGTTGACGGTCAGGCGTTCCGCTGCCCCACGGGTCAGCCGCGCGAAGATATCGGGCGCGTCTTCAGCGATCCCCGACTGAACCGATCGGGCTGGGCGTTCCGCCAGATCACGGCAGGTGGGCCGGAAGCCGTACGCGTCGTCGTAACCGCCAGGACCCGACGCAACGAACTGGCCCTGTTGTACACCGGCCAGTTGCCGCGCCCGGGGGTGGCCGCTGGGCGAGGCCACGAGGCATCCCCTGTCGCCACCCCCCCCGGCGGCAGGCACAAGGCAATGGCCGACCGATTCCCGAGCAGGGCAGGAAAGACACCGATGAAGACGCTCTATTTGCACGTTGGACCCCACAAGACGGCGACCACGTTCCTCCAGAAGTTCATGCTCGACAACGCGACCGAGCTCTCGCAATCGAACCTGGTGTACCCGAGGCGCATGTTCCGGATATTCGGCCATCACCCGTTCCGCGATGCATTGGCTGACCGCGCCATTGCACCGCAGGACATCAACTATCTGCGAGACGCCGGGCACGACCTCCTGCTGTCGAGCGAAGACCTGATCTCGCTGGAGGGATTCCAGTTCAGCTATCTGCGGGACCTGTTGCCGGACACCCGGATCATCGCGGTCTACGCGTGGCGCAGGGCCGGATTCAGGCTCTACTCGATCTGGCAGGAGACCATCAAACACGGCGGCACCAGCACCTTTTTCGATTACTACCATCACCACCTCGCGTATCCGGCCAACAGCATGATGCTGTCCCCGGACCTGAAACTCGGCATGCTCTCTCGGGTATTCGGCAAGGCGAACGTCCGCGTCCTGGATTACGATGCCTCGACCCGGAACGACAGCCTGGCAAGCGACTTCCTGGCCGCGCTCGACCGGCCCTGGCGGGAGGCCTACAGGGTGCCCTCCGACGACCCGCTGGCGGCAAACCCTTCGATGGATTTTGCAGACACCGAGGTGATCAGGGCACTGAACCATATCTTCGCCCATCGATTCGACATCCACGGCGCCTCGGTGAGGGTCGGCTACTTCGAACAGCTGGCCGGACTGGAGCAGGCGGGGCTCGAGGAACTCAAGGCACTGATCCGCAATTACCATCTGGTGCTCGATGTGGGCAACTATCAGATCGATGCGCGGGCCGAGCAGATCATGGCGAACGCATTCAGAGACAACATGCTGAACTACGAGCCGAATACCTCGGTGAAGCAGATCACGATCGCCAGGCCGGATTGGGTCCTGGACCTGGAGGCGCAGCGCCTGCTCAACACGCTGTCACAGACGCTGAAAGACGCGATCGCCTGACGCAGGCACAGGCGCCGGGCGACGAAGACCCTCAGCGATGCCCCTTGGTCGCGGAGAACACGAAGAACGGGGTCCCGAGATGGCCCTGCCAGGGCCCCCAGTAGAGGGCGGCGAACGCATCGGCAAAACCCGCCGCCCGCAGGTCGTCGAGGATGTCCCAGCCAAAATTCTGAAAGCACAGCGAGCCTTCTGAGGAAACCGGATTGCCGTGCACCTCGGGGGGCAGCAGGTGCGTCACACCGGCCGCCCCGAGCCTCGCCCGGATCCGCGTCTCGGCCAGCTCACTGAAGAACGGGATCGTGAAC
>CBDTXT010000080.1:0-9714 GCA_965364465.1 uncultured Chromatiaceae bacterium | reverse complement strand
ACCCCTACCTCGGGATGCTGGACTGGGAAGGCCCGTCCGACCTCGCCATCGCGCGACGCTCGCTGACCGAGCTGGGGCTCGAACACCTGGCCGAGCGCACGCTCGACAGTCTGTCGGGCGGAGAGCTGCGCCGGGTCGAGCTTGCCCGACTGCTGACCCAGCAATGCCCGGTATCGCTCCTCGACGAGCCGCTCAACCACCTGGATCTGGCGCATCAGGCGACCTGCCTGCAGGCGCTGGCCACGCGCTGCGTGACCGCCGGGCGGGCAATGTTGATGGTGGTGCACGATCTCAATATCGCCTACCGGGCCTGCAACCGGTGGCTGCTTCTGGACGGCGCCGGCCGCTGGCATGCGGGCAGCCGTGATTCCATCGGCGACCCCGCCCTGCTCAGCGAGGCCTACGGGCATGCGATAGAACGCATTGACAACCCCTCGGGCCCGTTGTTTCGCCCCGACTACGGCCGTCCGGTGACCGACGAAGCTGCGCGCTGATAACATGGAGCCCATGGCGAGAAAACGCGACCGGACGAACATCTACATCCTGCTGTTGGCGATCCTTGTCGCTGCGGTTGCCGGCTATTATCTGCCGACCAAACGACCGGAGACCGGAGCCTCGATGACGCCGAAGGAATACATCGAACTGGTCGAAAAGAAAAAGGCGCAGCGGCTGAAATACTCCGCCGAGGAAGCGGCACGACGAAGCGAGCCGACCGCGGAAGAATGAGCGGCCCAGGCTGGGCCGCCGCGCAAACCCAGGCCGCGACGCCCGCCGGACCCGGAAAAAGACCCTACAACCCGCTATGTTTTCCTGATCGGTGTCAACTGTTCGCCAGTTTACCCGCAGAACAACGCGGACTTTCGCTGATACTGGCCGTGACGCAACCTTCGGCGCCCCGTTGCGGCGCCGGGAACCGGGAATATGGACACATCCGAGATCGCCAGGCTGCGCAATGCGGTGCGGCAGCACGTGAGCGCATCGCGCGAGCAACGTTTCTGTTATCGCGCCCTGTGTGTGTTGTTGATCACCGAGGGCCATCGCCCGAACCAGGTCGCCGAGTGGCTGGGTGAGCACACGCGGACCCTGGAACGTTGGCGCAAGCGTTACGTCGAGAACGGCCTGGACGGGCTGATGGACGAAACCAGTCCGGGCCGGCCCCCAAAACTCTCGGGCGCGGAATGGAACCGGCTGCAAGACGAGCTGAGTCGGGCACCCGCCGATTTCGGGCTGGAAGGCAAGAAGTGGCAGGGCAAGTTACTGCAGACCCATCTGGCTGCTCGCTACGGGATCGACTTCAGTCTGCGTCAGTGCCAGCGCCTGCTGAAACAGAGTCGGCAGCGCCCGGCCGGCCTTGGGTACAAGGCCGGCAAGACGGAAAACTTCACCTCGGCTGCCGGCCGCATAGGAACAGAGTAGAATATAAGCGAAGGCTGATATTTTTCGTGGTGTCGGCTGCAGCGGCCGAGGCCCCTCTACTGACAGATGTCGTCGGTCCGGGTCGGTCGGCCACGGTTCAGCCTTTCAGAACCCAAACGACTGCAAGAACCTCAAGCGGAGAGAATAGCGATGAAAACAACCCGAAAGACACTGCTGGCCGGCCTGATCGGTGCAGCTGCGATACTCGCGACCGCCAGTGCCAGCGCCTTCTGGGGCAACTGGGGCGGCGGCCCCTGGAACTGGGGCAGCTGGGGCAATAACTGGGGTGGCAACAGCTGGGGCGGCAGCCCCTGGGGCTGGGGCGGCGGGCCAGGCTATGGCGGCGGCCCCTGGGGCTGGGGTGGCGGCGGCTACCCTTATTACGGCGGCGGTTACCCCTACGGCGGCGGCTGGGGTGGCGGTTATCCCTACGGCGGCGGGTATGGCAGCGGCTATGGCTATGGAAGCCCCTACTACGGCGGCTACACCAGCCCGTCCTACGGCGGTGGCTATGGCGCCTATCCGAGCACCAAGCCGAGCGTGAAAAAGGCCGAGCCGAAGGCCGACAAGAAATAATCGACCAGGTGTCGATTGCACACAGGGCGCGCCTCAGGGCGCGCTTTTTGCTGCAAGCACCGCGGCCCGGCGATCGGGCCCCGATGGCTGCATAATGTCCGGCAGATGTTCGGAATCAGACTGACAACATGAAAGGCGCCGTGGCGGCCGGCCACCTGAAGACCGCTGAGGCGGCGATCCGTGTTTACGAGCTCGGCGGCAACGCGTTCGACGCGGTCCTGGCCGCACTGGCTGCGGCCTGCGTGGTCGAGCCGGTGCTGACTTCGCTCGGCGGCGGCGGTTTTCTGCTCGCCCGGCGCCAGGGACAGGAACCGCTGCTGTACGATTTCTTCGTCCAGACGCCGCAACAGCGCCAACCGGAAGCGGCGTGTGACTTCTACCCGGTTATCGCGGATTTCGGCACCGCCCAGCAGGAGTTCCACATTGGCACCGGGGCCATCGCGACGCCGGGCACGGTGCGCGGCCTGGTCGGCACCCATCGGCTGCTCGGCACCTTGCCGCTGCGCGAGATCCTCGCACCGGCGATCGAGTACGCGCGCGATGGCGTGCGCGTCAATAAGCTGCAGGCGTACATCTTCAGCATCGTCGCGCCGATCTATCGCGCCACGCCGTCCGCCGCGGCGCTCTACGGCAGTGAGGCATTACGCGGAGAAGGCGCTGCATTCCATCAACCGGCGCTGGCCGATACGCTGGCATGGATCGCCGCGGAGGGCGACAGGCCACTGTACGAAGGCGAGCTGGCGCAGCGACTGGTCAGGCTCTGCGTGGAACAGGGTGGTCATCTCGCAATGGACGACCTGAAACAGTACCGGCTGATCCAGCGTCCCCCGCTGCGGCACCTGTACCATGGTCATCGGGTGGCGACGAATCCGCCCCCCTCTTCGGGCGGTACATTGATCAATTTTTCCCTCGCGGCGCTCGATGGGCAAGACCAGGCCAGCGACGGGTTCGGCAGCGAGCGTCACCTGAAGGCGCTGGCGCAGGTGATGGCCCATACGAACCTTGCGCGCGAGGACGGCCTGCTGACCCGCCCAGCGCAGCGGCGCAGCCTGATCGATGCCTATCGCGCCAGCGTTGCGGGCCACCCGGTGAACAATCGCGGAACGACGCACATCAGCACCATCGACAGCGATGGCAACTGCGCCTCGCTGACGCTGTCGAACGGCGAAGGCAGCGGCCAGCTGCTGCCCGGGACCGGCATCATGCTGAACAATATGCTTGGAGAAGAGGATCTGAACCCGGAGGGCTTCAACCGCTGGGCATGCGACGTGCGGGTCAGCTCGATGATGGCACCCACGCTGGCCGAGGATCAGCGCCGCCTGATCGCCATCGGATCAGGCGGCTCGAACCGGCTGCGTACCGCGATATTGCAGACGCTGATCAATCTGATCGACTTCGATATGGCACCCGAGCAGGCTGTAAATGCACCGAGGATACATTTGGAACGCGGCCAGCTCGATGTCGAACCGGGTTTCGGCGAACCCGTGTTACGCGCACTGTTCGCGGACTATCCGGGCCACCGGCTCTGGGGCTCGCACAATCTCTTTTTCGGTGGAACCCACACCGTATGCTGGGATGGAAAGCGCTTTTCGGGTGCGGGCGACCCGCGCCGCGGCGGTGTGTTCCTGCACAGCTGAGGCCTGCGCGGCACAACTACCCGCTGAGATCGCGGTCTGATCAATCGACAAACCCTTGTAGGGATTCGTGCCGTGCAAACGTGCCTGCACGGCACGACCAAGGGCTTCAGTCGACCAGCTCGCCCTCGATCACCGCGCCCTCGTCATCCACGTCGACATTGCTGCCGCGCGAGAACGTCAGCGCGTCCCCGCTCATGTTCACATGGATCACGTCGCCCGGACCGAACACCCCGGCCAGGATTTCCTGCGCAAGTGGGTTCTCCAGCTGCTGCTGGATGGCCCGCTTCAGTGGCCGTGCGCCGTACACCGGATCAAAACCGGCCTCGCCCAGATGGTCGAGTGCGCCACGGCTTACATCCAGCCCCATATCGCGTTCGGCCAGTCGCTGGCGCAGGTAGCCGATCTGGATCTCGGTGATTGCGCGGATCTGTTCACGCCCGAGTGGGTGGAACACCACGGCTTCATCGACCCGGTTGATGAACTCGGGTCGGAAGTGCTGCCCGACGACCTCCATCACCGACGCCTTCATCTCGTCGTAGCGTTCCTCGGTCGCCATGGTTTGGATCAGGTCGGAACCGAGGTTCGACGTCATCACGACCACGGTGTTGCGGAAATCCACGGTACGACCCTGGCCGTCCGTGAGCCGGCCGTCGTCCAGCACCTGGAGCAGCACATTGAACACGTCCGGGTGGGCCTTCTCGACCTCGTCCATCAGGATCACGCTGTAGGGTCTCCGACGCACTGCCTCGGTCAGGTAGCCGCCCTCCTCATAGCCGACGTAGCCGGGCGGCGCACCGATCAGCCGCGCGACCGAGTGTTTCTCCATGAACTCCGACATATCGATCCGCACCATGGCCTCTTCCGTATCGAACAGGAACTCGGCCAGCGCCTTGCACAGCTCGGTCTTGCCGACCCCGGTCGGGCCCAGGAACAGGAACGAGCCGTTCGGGCGGTTCGGGTCGGCCAGCCCGGCACGCGAGCGGCGGATCGCATTCGATACCGCGGTGACGGCCTCGTCCTGGCCGACCACGCGCTGGCTCAGCACGGACTCCATCCGCAACAGCTTGTCCTTTTCGCCCTCCAGCATCTTGGATACCGGGATCCCGGTCCATTTCGAGACGATACCCGCGATCTCCTCTTCGGTGACATTGTTGCGCAGCAGGTGGGTCTCCTGCTTTTCGGCCTGACTGGCCATGTCGAGCTGCCGTTCCAGTTCCGGGATCCGGCCATACTGTATTTCGGACATGCGCTGCAGGTCGCCGGCACGGCGCGCGGTCTCGAACTCGAGCCGCGCCTGCTCCAGCGCCTCCTTGACGTGGGTGGCGCCCTGCACAGCGGCCTTTTCGGATTTCCAGACGTCCTCGAGGTCGGCGAACTCGCGCCCCAATTCATCGATCTCGGCCTCGAGCGCGGCCAAGCGCTTCTTCGAACCCTCATCCGATTCTTTCTTCAGTGCCTCGCGCTCGATTTTGAGCTGAATCAGCCGCCGATCGAGCCGGTCCATCTCCTCCGGCATGGAGTCGATCTCCATGCGAATCTGCGAGGCCGCCTCGTCGATCAGGTCGATCGCCTTGTCCGGCAACTGCCGGTCGGTGATATAGCGGGTCGACAGGGTCGCCGCGGCGACGATCGCCGGATCGGTGATCTCGACGCCGTGGTGCACCTCGTAGCGCTCCTTCAGGCCACGCAGGATCGCGATCGTATCCTCCACCGTGGGCTCATCGACCAGCACCTTTTGGAAACGCCGCTCCAGTGCGGCATCCTTCTCGATGTACTTGCGGTACTCGTCCAGCGTGGTGGCACCGATACAGTGGAGTTCACCGCGCGCAAGCGCCGGTTTGAGCATATTGCCCGCGTCCATCGAGCCTTCGGCCTTGCCGGCGCCGACCATGGTGTGGATCTCGTCGATGAACAGGATGATCTGCCCCTCCTGCTTGGCAAGATCGTTGAGCACCGCCTTCAGACGCTCCTCGAACTCGCCACGGAATTTCGCACCGGCGATCAGCGCCCCCATGTCGAGGGACAGCAGGCGCTTGCTCTTCAGCCCCTCGGGGACCTCGCCGTTGATGATGCGCTGGGCCAGTCCCTCGACGATCGCGGTCTTGCCGACACCCGGTTCACCGATCAGCACCGGGTTGTTCTTGGTCCTTCGTTGCAGGACCTGGATCGAGCGACGGATCTCGTCGTCACGGCCGATCACCGGGTCGAGCTTGCCCTGTTCCGCACGCTCGGTCAGGTCGATGGTGTACTTCTCCAGCGCCTGGCGCTGGTCCTCGGCATTGGGGTCGTCTACCGACTGGCCGCCGCGCACCTGCTCGATGGATTTTTCGATCGCGCCCTTGCTGCCGCCCGCATTGCGCAGCAGTTCGCCGGTCGCGCCCTGGTCCTCGATCGCAGCAAGCACGAAGAGTTCTGACGAGATATATTGATCCTTGCGTTGCTGCGCGAGCTTGTCGGTCTGGTTAAATAGCCGGTTCAGGTCATTCGAGATATGCACCTCGCCCGCGGTACCCTGCACCGCGGGCAGCCGGTCGAGCGAATCACCGAGCGCTGAACGTAGCTGGTTCACGTTCACGTCGGACTGGGCGAGCAGATGGCGCACCGTCCCACCCTCCTGGTCGAGCAGCGCGGTCAGCACGTGCGCCGGCTCGATGAACTGGTGGTCGCGCCCCACCGCCAGACTCTGCGCATCCGCCAGAGCCATCTGGAATTTGCTAGTCAGTCGATCCATGCGCATGGGAGAAAACTCCGATAATTTATATGGTTAAGGCCCATATGGGGCAATCCACCGGGAAATCAAGGGTCCGCGACCGCTGCCGCGGCCGCCGGGCGGGGCAGATGCATGCCCGCCACAAATAGTTACAATCGGCGCAGCATACGCAAGGAAACCATGCTGAATGCAGCAACTGCTCCTCCTGTTTGCCCGGCGCCCCTGGGTCTCACTGTCACTATTGCTTGTCGCATCGCTGCTCGCGGCCACCCAGGTCACCCAGTTGCGGGTGAAAATCTCGGCCGACGAGATGCTCGTGGTCGACGATCCGGAGCGCCGCTATCTCGATCAGGTGAAGGCGCTCTTCGGCGAGGAGAGCGTCGTCCTGCTCGTGGTGGAGGACCGGCCGCTATTGTCGCCCGACACGCTGCCGATCCTGCGGGGCGTCGTGCAGGACATAGAGGCCCTGCCCTTCGTCGACCGCACCGAGAGCCTGTTCAACGTCCCGCACATCAAGAGCGTCGACGGGTTCCTCGACAGGGAGCCGTACCTGGCGACTCTGCCGGAGAGCGCGGCGCAGGGTCAGGCGGTTTTCGACGAAGCCCTGCGTAACCCGTTGCTGCGTGACGTGCTGGTCTCGCCGGGGGGGCGGGCAATGGCGGTCGCGATCGTGCTGAAGGAACGCGACGAACAGCGCGACGACCAGTTGGTCAGCGCCGCGATCGACCGCGCCATCGAGCCACTATTGGCGGTCTACGAGAACGCCTACGCGGTCGGATTCCCCGAGATACGCAGTGAACTGGCGGAGCGCATCATGGCGGAACAGACCGCGCTGATGCCGTTGGCGATCGGCGCGCTGCTGATCGCGCTGTTCCTGTTGCTACGGCAGCTGCTGGACATCGTGACACCACTGCTTACCGCCGGCATCAGCATCCTGTGGACGTTCGGTCTGATGGGCTGGCTCGGCATTCCGCTCAACGTGGTGACCTCGACCGTGCCGATCCTGCTGATCGTCGTCGGTTCGACAGAGGACATTCACCTGCTCGCGGAGTTCAGGCACGCTCAGCGGCAGGGCGCGGACACGGCGCTCGCGCTCAAGCACATGGCACGCAAAATGGGGCGCACGGTCCTGCTGACCTTCGTCACCACCTATGCCGGCTTCCTCTCGGTCGGGCTGAGCGGCATCGAGGTGCTCAGCCAGTTCGGCCTGGTCGCCTCGACCGGGCTGTTGTTCAATTTCATCGTCACCATCGTGTTCATTCCGGCGGCGCTGGCGCTCGCCGGGCGCTGGCAACTCGACGGCAAGTCACGCCTGTACGACAGGCGGGCCCTGAATTGGTCAGCCGCCTACTGGCGCTTTCTGACCCGCCACCGGCGGGGGGCCTTTGTGTTGCTCGTGCTAACCGCCACGGTCGCGGCATTCGGCATCCCGCGTATCCAGGTCAACCACAATCCGGTGGACAGCCTCGGAGCGGAGTCTCGCATCGCCAGACAGATCGCGGACCTGAACGCGCAATTCGCAGGACTGGAATCCTTCTCAGTGGTTATCGAATCCGGCATACAGGACACCTTCCTGCACAGCCGTTACCTCGAGGAGGCGGTCAAGGTACAGCGCTTCATACAGTCGCTCGACGACAGCATGTCGGTGACGTCCTTCGGCGACTACCTGACGCTGCTCAACAACGCGTTCCTGGAGAGCGACGACGCCGGACTTCCGGCGACCAGCGAAGAGATCGCCGAGCTGATGATTTTTCTGGAGCACGACCGGGTGAGTGCCTATGCGACCGACGACTATAGCCAGGTGCGCATCATGGTGCGGCACAATGTCGCGACGACCGAGCGGCTGCACGCGATGCTTGGAGAGATCCGCCGCTTCCTCGATGAAAATCTCGACCCCGGGCTGCGCGCGCGCATCACCGGTGATTCGAAGCTGACGCTATCGGCCACGCGCAGCATGATCTCGGGACAGCTGAAGTCGGTGCTGCTGATCCTGGCCTTTTTCGTCTTAATCGTCTCACTGCTCTTCACCGACCTGCGCGTCGGCCTGCTTGCCGCGCTGCCGAACATGTTCCCGGTGATCGTGCTTTTCGGGGTGATGGGCTACGCCGGTATCCCACTGAACATCGGGACCACAATGGCAGCTGCGATCGCGATCGGTATCGCGGTGGATGACACGCTGCACTTCATGCTGCGCTACAACCAGGAACTGCGACACTCGAAGAGCCAGACCCTGGCCATGGAAACCACCATCTACGACGAGGCGCTGCCGGTCGTCTCCACTTCGGTCGCACTCAGTGTTGGATTCCTGGTCTTCGCCCAGTCCAGTTTCGCGCCGGTTGCACAGTTCGGCCAGCTCAGTGCGCTGGTTATTCTCACCGCGCTGTTGGCCGACTTCGTCATCACCCCGCTGGCGATCGGCTCTTTGCGCCTGGTAACCCTGTGGGACCTGCTTTCGGCCAGGGTGCGCCAGGAGATCATCCCGCGCAGCCCGCTGTTTCGCGACATGCGCCCCTGGCAGATCAGAAAGTTCGTTCTGTCGAGCACGCTGCTGGAGTACGAGCCCGGCGACTATGTGTATCGACTCAACGACGACAGCAAGGCGCTGTACCTGGTGATGCGGGGCGTGGTCGAGATTACGGTGCCGCGGGGGGCTCCGGGCGGCAGGGACCCGGTGGTCGACCAGTTCGGCTCGGGGCAGATCTTCGGCGACGTGGCGCTGCTTGCGGACATCCCCCGGAAGACGGACGCGATCGCGCTGACACACACCACGCTGATGGTGCTGAGCCGCGAGGCGATAATGAATGCAACGAATTTTCATCCCTTCATCGCCTCGCGCCTGTTTCTGAATCTGGCACGCGATGTGAGCTGTCGCTGGATCACATTCATTGGCAGGGTCAAACAACCGCAGACGAGACTCCCAAAGGAGGAGGCGCAAGAATGATTTCCCTCGGCTTGAAGCGCAAAGCGTCGACATGGCGTCATCCGTTCGGGGCGGGCGAGCCCGGGTTCGCCCGGGCGCCGATCATCGCGGCCCCGGCTCTTGCTGTCGCCCTCGTATTGGGCGCGGCACAGGCAGCGGATGCGCCCAATGCGGGTGCTGCTTGTTTCTTCGCCGAGCCGCTCACCGGGCGAAGGGTCAACGCCTACACGGTCGAGCTCGCCACGGGCCGGGAGGAACACAGCAGATTCGATGTGCCGCGGGAATGCGATGCGGTACTGCAGGCCGCAAACCGGGGCTCGGCCTACACTGGTTCCGTGGTCGACCGAAGACTCTGGCAGAAGGTGGAAAGTGACTGCCGCTACTACAGTTTTCTCAACCATCACCCGCTCGAGGACATGCAGGACCATGTCTCGAATTACGACTTCAGGAACGCC
>CBDTXT010000079.1:0-9731 GCA_965364465.1 uncultured Chromatiaceae bacterium | reverse complement strand
GCGCGAAGCATAACTTCTCGCCGCAAATTGACAAGCGCCGGATCGGAACTCAAACCGCGTTCTTCAACATCAGCTTCTTGATGTTTCCGATCGCCTTGGTCGGATTCAAACCCTTCGGGCAGGCCTCGACGCAATTCATGATCGTGTGGCAGCGGAAGAGCTTGTAAGGGCCTTCCAGCGCATCAAGGCGCTCTTCGCTTGCCTGATCGCGCGAATCGGCAAGGTAACGCCAGGCAGTCAGCAGCGCCTGAGGACCATGAAACTTCTCCGGGTTCCACCAGAATGAAGGGCACGAGGTGGAGCAGCAGCCGCACAGGATGCATTCGTAGAGGCCGTCGAGCTTGTCGCGCTCCTCGGGTGACTGCAGGATCTCCTGTTCGGGCATCGGGTCATTGCGTACCAGCCAAGGCTTCACCGCCTTGTACTGCTGGTAGAACTGGGTCATGTCGACGACCAGGTCACGGATGATCGGCCGACCGGGAAATGGGCGCACCACGACCGGTTCCTTCAATTCGGAAACCGGGGTCACGCAGGCCAGCTTGTTGTTGCCGTTCACGTTGACGCCATCGGATCCGCAAACGCCCTCACCGCAGGAGTGACGAAATGCAAAAGACTCGTCCTGGCGCTTGATGTCGAGCAATGCGTCACGCAACATCATGCCGCGGGTGAATTCGACATCGAATGCCTGCATGTAGGGATCGGTGTCGCTGTCGGGATTGAAACGGGATACCAGAAACTTCATCGCGCGCTCCTCAGTAGACGCGTTCTTTCGGCGGGAAGGTCTCGACGCTGAGCGGTTTGGTGCGGACCGGCTTGTAATCCATCCGATCGCCCTCCCGGTAGTAGAGACTGTGCTTCATCCAGTCGGCGTCATCGCGAACCGGGTGGTCAGGACGAGAGTGTGCGCCGCGGCTCTCTTTGCGCATCAGGGCCGCGTAGGCGATCGAAATCCCGGTATCGAACAGGTTCTCCAGCTCGAGCGCCTCGACCCGTGCCGTATTGAACACCTTGGAATGGTCGCTGAGCCGGACCTCCGGCAGCTTGTCGCGCAGTGCTCTGAGCTTCTCGACGCCCTCGCCCATCACGTCCTCGGTGCGGAATACGCCCGCGTGGTCTTCCATTGTCTTGCGGAACTCGTCGCGCAGTTCGCTGACGGGTATGCCCTCGCCCTTCTGATCCCAGCGTGTCAGCCGTGCCATCGCGGCTTCGACGCTGGTTTCGTTCATCGGACGATGGTTCTTGTTCTCTTTCAGGTTTTCGATCACGTCGAGACCGGCCGCACGCCCGAACACTAGGATGTCGAGCAACGAATTGCCGCCCAGACGATTGGCGCCGTGTACGGATACGCAGGCACATTCGCCGGCCGCGTAAAGTCCGGGGACGATGTCCTCACCGGTACCGTGCGGCACCAGCACACGGCCGTATGGATCGGTCGGGATGCCGCCCATTGCGTAGTGAGCGGTCGGGAACACCGGCAGGGGCTCCTTCGCCGCGTCGACGCCGGCGAAGATCTTGCCGCTCTCGCGGATCCCCGGCAGGCGCTTGCTGACGATTTCCTCGCCGAGATGGTCGACCTTCAGCAGCACATGGTCGCCGTTGGGTCCGACACCGCGTCCCTCTTTGACCTCGGTAACGATCGAGCGCGAGACGACGTCGCGGCTCGCCAGGTCCTTGGCATTCGGCGCGTAGCGCTCCATGAAGCGCTCACCGTCCTTGTTCACCAGATACCCGCCCTCGCCGCGTACACCCTCGGTGATCAGCATTCCCTTGCCGGCGATCCCGGTTGGGTGAAACTGATAGAACTCCATGTCCATCAATGGAATGCCGGCGCGCAATGCCATCGCGGTCCCGTCGCCGGTGTTGATGTGTGCATTCGAGGTCGTGCGGTAAACCTGACCGCAACCCCCGGTTGCGAGCACAGTGGCCTTGGCCTCGATAAGCAGGGGCTCGCCAGTCTCGATCTCGAGTATCAGCGCACCCAGGATGGCGCCCTCGTCATCGCGGATCAGATCGATCGCAAAGTACTCGTCGAAGAAGTGCGTTCGGGCACGCACGTTTTGCTGGTACAGCGCGTGTAGGATCGCATGCCCGGTGCGGTCGGCCGCGGCGCAGGTGCGCGCCGCCTGGGCGCCGCCGAAGTCCTGGCTCTGCCCGCCGAAGGCGCGCTGATAAATCTTGCCGTTGTCCAGACGTGAGAAGGGCACCCCATTGTGTTCGAGTTCGTACACGGTCGGTATCGCCTCGCGGCACATGAACTCGATCGCGTCCTGGTCACCCAGGTAATCCGAACCCTTTACCGTGTCAAACATGTGCCAATGCCAGTTGTCCGGCAAAACGTTGGCGAGCGCAGCATTGACGCCGCCCTGTGCGGCTACCGTGTGCGAGCGCGTGGGAAATACCTTGGACACGACCGCTACGCGGCAGTCCGTATCCGCCAGTTGAATCGCGGCATTCAGGCCGGCGCCGCCGGCGCCGATGATCAATGCGTCAAAACGTCGTTTGTTCAAAGCCATCTTATTTTGAGTTTCCAGAGACCAGGGTGGATCAGGCCAAGCGGACCAGGATCAGTGCCTGCGCGGCCCAGAGGCCCATGGCGGCGAGAGCGAGCGCAATCAGTCCGAGCAGTGTTGCACGCACCGCGATCGGGTGGACGTAGTCGATCAATACGTCGCGCACGCCGATCCATGCATGCATCAGCACGCTTAGAACGAACAGCAAGAGCGCGACGCTGACCACTGGCCCGCCGATCCATGCCTTCCAGGCCAGATAGTCGGCCGGCGGGGCAAACAGCAGAACGGCCAGCAGGTAGATCGAAAACAGCGCGACGTAGATTGCGGTCACGCGCTGGATGGCCCACGCCTTGAGTCCGGATGCCTTGCGACTCATAACACGCCTCCCGTAAGCAGCAGCCCGAGGATCGGACCGGCAATGACCACCGCGAGTGCCGTCTGCCGGGCAATCGTCTTCTCCACGCCGAGATCGACGTCGATGAGCAGATAACGGATGCCGGCGAGAAGGTGGTGGATCAGCGACCACATCAGCAGAAACACGAAGATCATCCCGGGTACGCGATGCACCGCTGCCGCAGCTTCCGCGTAACCCTCAGGTCCGGAAAGCGATAGGTCCAGCAGGTATATCAGATAGGGCACCGCGAGGAACATGAACACGCCGGTGGCGCGGTGGATGATGGACATGATGCCCCCGATCGGGAGCCTGATCTTCAACAGGTTGAGGTGGACCGGGCGGCGGCTTGCACTTGTCATGGGGATCGTCATCTTCCGGTGAGGCTCATTAACTAATAGCCTATGTAAGAGACTCGCGGTCGAAAATCAAACCCTTGTACGGACGTGCGTCCTAGTCGGCGTGTTGCGCCGCAGCAAAAACATCGCAAAACCGCGACCTTACGCCAGCAAGGCGGTCCGAATGGCGCCTAACTATTTAATTTTTTTTGGTTTGTCTGTGACAGCGCAGCGTGCAGGAAGCGAAAAAGCTTGCGCCCGGCACCTACCGGCTGACCAAGTGCTTTCTCCCGGGCGGCGTCGCGGCTCAACTGGCGCAGGTGCTGCCGGTCGAGGTGCTGATGCTGATCCAGCAGCGTCTGCAGCGCGCCGTCACCCTCGGCCGCGAGGCGGTCACGCCAGTACTCGGCCTGCTTGAACGCCTGCTTGGTGGCGACGTCTCGTGAGTGTCTGCCGTCGAGGTAGGCCTGCACCGCGCCCAGTTCATCTGGGTCCATGAATTTGACACAGTGTTTGAGCTGTCGATTGCGCGCGCCGGATGGGCGCATGGGCCGCACCAGTGCCAGTGCCTCGCGCAGGCCCGCGTCGACGCCGAGATCTGCCAGCTCCCGATCGTTCAGCGCGGTCATTTGTTCAGCCAGCGCCTGTAGCGCGGCGAGTTCACGCTTCCTGGCCGATTTGCTCGGCTTGCCGCCCTGAATCGCATCACTCATGGTGCTAACGCGGCCTCCAGGTACTCGATTCGCAATTGCAGGCGCAGCTGGCCCTGCCACTCATTCTGGTCCAGACGATACGCCGCATGGACGAAAGTTGGCATCGTTGGCAGGCCCTCGACCGCATTGAAAGCAATCGCATCGAGGGTCATGTCCGCTGTGACGGGCCTCAGCAACAGCTTCCAGTGCTTGCCCCCGACCACCCGGCTGCTGACCACCTCGAAACGGTCGTCGAACGTGGGTTCGGGGAACCCCTGCCCCCATGGGCCGCCGTCGATCAACTGTCGCGCGGTTTCCAAGGTCATCGCGGTCGGCTCGATGGGTCCATCGGAATGGACCAGAGGGAGCAGGTCGTCGGGCGCGAGGTGGTCACGCACCGTGGCATCGAATACCTGGGAAAAGGTATCGAATCTGTCTGCATCAAGGGTCATCCCGGCGGCCATCGCATGGCCACCGAACTTTCGGATCACGCCCGGGGCGCGCACTGCCACCTCGTCCAGCACGTCGCGCACGTGCAGGCCATCGATCGACCTCGCGGAGCCTTTGAGTTCCCCTTCCCCCGCGGACGCGAACGCTATTACCGGCCGGTGATAGCGCTCCTTTATGCGTGATGCGAGTATCCCGATTACGCCCTGATGCCAACCGGGACGGTACAGGCAAAGCCCCCAGGGTAGATCGTCGACCTGCCGCGGGGCCCAATCGGCCAGCATCGCCTCTGCCTGCTGTTTCATTCCCTCTTCGATCGTTCGTCGCTCGCGGTTCAGACGATCCAGGTCGGCGGCCAGGTTCGAGGCCTCGCGCGCATCGTCGGCAAGGAGGCAGCGAATGCCCAGTGCCATATCGTCCAGCCGGCCCGCCGCGTTCAGCCGTGGACCCACCGCAAAACCCATGTCGCACGCCTGGGTGCGCGCGGGATTGCGTCCAGCCACCCGCAGCAGGGCGCTGATGCCCGGGCGGCAGCGGCCGGCACGGATGCGCTGCAGGCCCTGGTGCACGAGCACGCGGTTGTTGTGGTCCAGCGGGACGACGTCAGCCACCGTGCCGAGTGCGACCAGGTCCAGGTAGTCGGCCATGTTCGGTGCCGCAATACCCCGCTTCTCGAACCAGCCGGTTTCTCGCAGGCGACGCCGCAGGCCCAGCAACACATAAAAGATGACCCCCACCCCGGCCAGTGCCTTGGACGGAAAAGGGTTATCCGGCAGGTTCGGGTTCACGAGCGCCTCGGCATCGGGCAACACATCGCCAGCCAGGTGATGATCGGTCACGACGACCTGCCACCCGAGGCGGCGGGCCGCGGCAACACCGGCCACGCTCGAGATGCCGTTGTCGACAGTCACGATGACCTCTGGCCTGCGTGCTCGTGCGTGCTCGACGATCTCCGGTGTCAGGCCGTAACCGAACTCAAAGCGGTTGGGCACCAGAAAATCGACCGACCGATGACCGAATGCCCGCAACGCGAGCACGCTCAGCGCACAGCTCGTTGCCCCGTCGGCGTCGAAGTCTCCGACGACCAGGATACGGCGCTGCTCCTGCAATGCGCCGACCAGCACGTCGACCGCCGCCTCCAGCCCGGCCATAAGGTCCGGCGAGGCAAGCGACGTCAGGCCGCGTTCGAGCGCTGCACGGTTGGTGACCCCACGCATCCGATAGATGCGCCAGAGCAAGGGCGGCAGGCCGGACGGACAAGGCAGCTCATCCAGGGCCTTCTGATCAGTCTGTCGGACAATCGATTTCTGCATCCGCCGGCGGATCGCGAGGCCTGTCGGCCGTTGCTTACGATGGGCGTCAGCATAGCAGCAACGCCTGCTATCATGTCGCGGCCTGGCTGTCGGGATGACTCATGAACCAGACCGTTTCACCGCATTGGTGCGAGGCCCCGGCCTCCCCTGCCCTCGCGCCGGGACAGGTGGATGTCTGGCTGATTCGCCGGGGGCCGTCGCATCCGCGCGCGGCGGCCGACGACGGTGCGCTGACGCCATGGCGCGACGCCGTGCAAGCCGCGACGTGCGATATCCTCGCGCGCTATCTCGGTGTCACCGTCGACGAGCTTGTGATCGAGCGTCTCGACGGCGGCAAACCCTATTTGAGGCATCCCGGACCCCCGACCGGGTTCAATCTGTCGCATACGACGGAGGTTGCCCTGCTCGCGGTCACCCGGAACGGCGATGTCGGGGTCGACATCGAGGCGCTGCGCAGGATCGACCATCCACTGCGCATTGCGCGGCGTGCGCTGCCGGCCGCCGAGGCAAGCGAAATCGCGGCATTACCGGAAACCAGGCGCGTTGAGCGCCTGCTCGACTACTGGACGCGCCTGGAGGCCCGGCAGAAGGCACTGGGAAGGGGGATCTTCGGTGCCCCGGCGGATCCGGCACGGCTGTCAAATGTGAGCTTCCGCCCGGGGCCCGGGCTGTTCGCGAGCCTGTCGCTGTTACCCCGGCAAGACACGTCATTGCGACTGCGGTTCTTCTATTGGCAAGCCCGGTGAATCGTTGGCGGACAGCGGTTATCATTGCCGCGGTCAAGAAACCCTACAAATACGCGCAAAGGGAGAGTCATGTCCGAAAAATCGATTCTGGTCACCGGTGGTGCCGGTTATATAGGGAGTCACACGGTCCGCCAGCTGGGCGAACAGAACCGGCGGGTGGTCACGCTCGACAACCTGTCCAAGGGGTTTCGCGAACACGTGCTGTTCGGTGATTTCGTCGAGGGCGACACCGCGGACAGCGAGCTCGTTGCGCGGATCCTGCGCGACCACCAGGTCGAGACGGTGATCCACTTCGCCGCGCATACCGTGGTACCGGAATCCGTCGCCGATCCGCTGGAATACTACCGGAACAACACCTGCGCAACGCGCAACCTGCTGGCATGCTGTGCCGAGGCCGGCGTGAAGCATTTCGTGTTTTCGTCGACCGCGGCCGTCTACGGCATACCCGAGCAGGACAAGTGTTGGGAAGACACCCCGACGCGGCCGATCAACCCGTATGGCATGTCGAAGCTGATGAGCGAGTACATGCTGCGTGACCTGGCGGTGGCCAGTGACCTGCGCTACGTGATCCTGCGCTATTTCAATGTCGCAGGGTCGGACCCAGAGGGCAGGATAGGCCAGTCCACGCCCGGTGCGACGCTGCTGATGAAGGTCGCAGCCGAACAGGCGCTCGGTAAACGCGAGGCCTTGTACATCTTCGGTACCGACTACCCGACGCCCGACGGAACCGGCGTGCGCGACTATATCCACGTCGAGGACCTTGCCGATGCCCACCTCAAGGCGATCGATTATCTCGGTGCGGGCGGGGAATCGCAGATCCTCAACTGCGGTTATGGGCATGGCTACAGCGTGCGCGAGGTGCTGGACACGGTGCAGCGGGTGCACGGGTCGGCCCTCAATATCATCGAAGAGGCGCGCCGACCGGGTGACCCGCCGGCACTGATCGCCGGGGCCGACAAGGTCCGCGAGGTGCTCGGCTGGACTCCACGGTACGACGATCTGGAAGCGATCGCCCGCAGCTCACTCAACTGGGAGCGCAAGCTGGTAGAGCGCGGCCGTTGACCGAGGTACAAATCCTGGTGCTGGCGATCGTCCAGGGACTGACCGAGTTCCTCCCGATCTCCAGTTCCGGGCACCTGATACTGTCACCCCTGCTGTTCGGCTTCGCGGACCAGGGGCTCGCGTTCGACGTTGCTGTGCATCTGGGCTCGCTGATCGCGGTGCTCGCGTACTTTCGTAGCGAAATCTCGCAAATCGCGCTGCATTGGTTGCGCGCGCTCGGACCGGGCCGTCCGCAGACACAGCACAGCCGGCTCGGCTGGGCGATCATCGTTGGGACCCTGCCCGTGATGCTGGCCGGGTGGCTGTTCAAGTCGCTGGTCGAAACGGATCTGCGCGCGCCCTGGGTGATTGCCACGACCACCATCGCGTTCGGCCTGCTGCTTGGCTGGGCCGACCTACGCGCCCGACGCCAGCGTGGGCTGGCACAGCTCAGGGTCCGCGACGGCCTGATGATAGGCGCTGCGCAGATGCTGGCGCTGATCCCGGGCACCTCGCGCTCAGGCATCACGATGACGGCCGGCCTTTGGCTGGGCTTCACGCGCGAAGCGGCATCGCGCTTTTCGTTCCTGTTGTCCATCCCGGCCATACTGGCATCCAGCAGCCTGGTTACGATCGACCTGGTCGAGTCGGACAGCGCGGTCGACTGGTCGGGACTCGCGCTCGGGGTCGGGCTCTCGGCGATTTCCGCCTATCTGGCGATCTTTCTTTTCCTGCGGCTGATCGAGCGCATCGGCATGTGGCCGTTCGTGATCTACCGGCTGCTGCTCGGTGCGCTGATTCTGCTGATGATCTACTAAGGCGCCTGCTTCAGGAGTGCGTGAACGAACTTCACCGGGATCGCGTAGGTAATGCCGGACGGCTTCTCGATCGCGGCCTCCTTGCCGCCCTTGACCAGCACGCTGTTGATGACGCCGACCACTTTGCCGGTGCGTTGCTCGTACACGGGACTGCCGCTGTTGCCGGGATAAGCGGTGGCATCCAGCTGCAGTACGTCGTAGGGATCGCGCATTGCACGGATCATCTTGGCCGTGAGGACCCTGGCGCCCAACTGCGGCGGAGCCAACGGGCTGATCGACGACACGATCCCGCGATGTGTGACCGGATAGAGACCCAGTGCCATGCCGATCGGGAAGCCGGTGAAAGCGATTTCGGTCCCTTCCCGCACCGGACGCGCCTCGGCAAGGCTCAGTGCCGGCAGTGGGTTGCTGATCGAAAGCAGTGCCAGGTCGTGCACCGGATCGCTGGCGACGACGCGCGCTGCATGGAAGCGCGCCTTGGGGCCGCGACCAGAGAACACCGCCAGCTGCTCCTGCCGGCTGGCGTCCAGTTCCTCCGGCAGCACGTGGTGATTGGTCACGACCAGCCGGCCGTTGCCAACCACGAAGCCGGTGCCGCTGAAGCGTTGCCGCGGACTGCCAATCGGCTGGAATGTCCCGACCGCGATCACAGAGGGCCGGACGCTATCTATCACGTCCGGCAGGGATGCGGTGCCGGCGGTCGAGGCCGCGACACAGGCCAGCAGCAGGCCGCACGCGGTCAGCGCTGGCCGCAGCGCGCGGTGCACCCGCGGCTTTGCGGTATAATCCGCTTTTCGGAAGATCTGCAGTCTTTTCATGGCCTTCTTGCTCCACCAGCTGATTTCGGATTCCGCAGACCGCACGCCGCAGGCACCGGCACTGCTGTTCAAACAACAGACCTTGAGCTATCAGGCATTGCAGCAGGAGGTCGCCCGCGTCGCGGCCGGCCTGCGGGCCCTCGGCGTCGAACGCGACGAGCGGGTCGCAGTATACCTGCCGAAACAGTTCGAGACGGTGACCGGGCTGTTCGGCACCATGGCCGCTGGCGGCGTATTCGTGCCGGTCAATCCAGTGCTCAAACCCGAGCAGGTCGGTCACATCCTGCGTGATTGCGCGACCCGGATCCTGATTACCAGCGCCGATCGCGCCCGCCTGCTCGGCGACACGCTCGCCGGGTGTCCGGAACTCACGCACCTGATCATCACCGGCGAGCATGCCGAGCTGCCGCGGGAGCTGCCGCAGCTGGTGCAACGCTGGGAGGACTTGCTGGGTTCGCCGGTACTTCCCACGCTACGGCGGATCGATGCGGACATGGCCGCGATCCTCTACACCTCGGGGAGTACCGGACGGCCGAAGGGTGTGGTGCTGTCGCATCAGAACATGCTGGCGGGCGCACGGAGCGTCGCAAGCTATCTGGCGAATACCGCGGATGACC
>CBDTXT010000078.1:0-9818 GCA_965364465.1 uncultured Chromatiaceae bacterium | reverse complement strand
TAGAAGCCGTCGAACACCTTGCGGCTCGTGTCGGAGACGACGTCGCGCGCGATCTCGGCACGGTTCTCTATCCACGCGGTACGCATGATGCCGACCGTCGGATCCTGTTCCAACATCAGTATCCCGTTGTCCTGCCAATAGTCGACCACCCGCTGCCAGACTTCCTCGACCGGCGCATCGATCACCAGCCAATGGGCGTCACCGTCGCGGCGCACCTCGATATCCTGGATCGGCGGCAGCACACTCCCGCTGGCCACCTGACGCACACCCTGGTCGGCGCCGCTCAGTTGACGGTCGGTCAGGTACTCGGAATAGCTGGTCGACACCCCGCCGAAGTTGTCGGGCACACTCATGCGGTCGTTGATGCGGTCCGAGGTCAGATCCGGTGGGATCTCCAGATTCCGCTCCGCCTGCTTCTCGCGCTTGTACTCGACGCTCTTGTCCGGCAGCACGTCATCGACGCGCGTCGAACCGCAGGCGGCCAGGCCGAGTAGCAGGCACCCGAGAAGCGAGTAGCGGAACAAGGTGTCGATCATCTTGGGAATCCTACGAAACCGCGGCATGGTGTATGCATGAAAGGGGTCAAAGGACAGCGGCCTGGCGCATCGCCTCACGCAAGCGATCCCGGTGCGCGTCCGAGAACCAGGTCAGCGGCAGGCGGATACCCCGTTCGATCAAGCCCAGCTCGCGCACCGCCCATTTTACCGGAATCGGGTTCGACTCGAGGAAGAGCGCCTGATGCAGGCCAGAAAGCCGCGCGTCGATCTCGCTGGCACCGACGGCGTCGCCGGCCAGCGCGGCACGGCACATCGCGTGCATCGCGGCCGGCGCAACATTTGCGGTCACCGAGATATCGCCGTTTGCGCCGAAGGACATGGCTTGACGCGCCGTCGCATCGTCGCCGCTGTAGATCGCGAAGCCGGGCGGGGTCAATTCACGCAGCCTGCGGATGCGCTCCAGGTCTCCGGTGGCTTCCTTGAGCCCGATGATATTGTCGAGCGCGGCTAGCCGCGCGACGGTTTCTGGCTGCATGTCGACGGCCGTCCGTCCCGGGACGTTATACAGGATCTGGGGGACGTCCACCGCCTCGGCGACCGCCTTGTGGTGCAGATAGAGCCCTTCCTGGGTCGGCTTGTTATAATAGGGCGTCACCAGCAGACAGGCGTCGGCACCGGCCTCAGCGGCACAGCGCGTGAGCGCGATCGCCTCGCTGGTCGAATTGGCCCCGGTGCCGGCGATGACGGGAATCCGGCCCGCGGCGTGCTGCACCACGAGCGCGATCGCATCGCAGTGCTCCCGTTCGTCCAGCGTCGCGGACTCGCCCGTGGTGCCCACCGCGACGATCGCGTCGGTCCCCTGCTCCACGTGCCAGTCGATCAGGCGGCGGAAAGCGGCCTCGTCGACCCTGCCGTCGGGATGCATCGGGGTGACGATGGCGACCAGACTACCCTGGATCATTCGGTTGGCTCCGCTGGAATTCAAGCGCTTGATTCTATCGCGCCGGCTTTTATGGTGCCAAGAAACAATACTCGGGGACGCGTTTCGATGCCCCCATTAAATAGCCGAACTTGAGTAGCGACGCGGCTACCAGTAGAAACGGCGCTGGTTTCCGGGAGGTTTGCAGCAATGACTGAGTCCAACGAAAGCGTACGCGAGATCAGGATCAACCCGATCGTCCCCACCGAATCGGTGCTGGTCGCGACGGCCCGCGGGATGCGGCCGAAGACGGCAGAGGAGCGCATCGACCGCGACACGCGTGCGGTGGTCGAGACATGCCCGTTCTGCCGCGGAAACGAAGAGCGAACCCCGCCCGAGATCAAACGCTACCCGGACGCCGGCGACTGGGACATCAGGATCGTCCCCAACCTCTACCCGGTGCTCGGCGACGATCGCAGCCAGAGTAATATCGCGTTCGGTCTGCAGCAGGTGATCGATGGCTACGGACGACACGAAGTGGTGATCGACAACCCGAATCACGGCATCGCGCTGCACGAGATGAGCCGTGCGCACCTGGCCAGCCTCTTTTCGGTCTACCAGCAGCGGATGGCAGAGCTCTACGCCTCGGATTCGCGACTCAAGTACGTGCTGGTGTTCAAGAACTTCGGCGCCGCGGCCGGCGCCAGCATTCCGCACACGCACAGCCAGATAATCGCCACGCCGGTGGTCCCGGAAAACGTGCAGAACGAGGTACAGCACAGCCGCGAGTATCAGCGCAAGTACAGCCATTGCGTTTATTGTTCGCTGATCGACGAGGCGCTGACCTACGAGGCCACGATCTACGACCGGGATTCCGGGCAGATCCGACGCAAGATCAATGTCGGCCAGTATGTGATAGAACGCGGTGAAAGGTTCGTCGCGATCAAGCCGTTCGCCAGTCGTTTCGAGTGGGAGATCCACATCCTGCCGTTGCAGCACGAGGCCGATTTCCTCTCGGCCACGCCCGAGGACATGACGGATTTCGCGCGGGTACTGAAGCGCACCATGGCGCGCCTGGAAAAGGTCGTTGGTGGCGTTCAGTACAACTTCTTTCTGCATTCGGTACCGCACGGGAGCGAATTCGATGGCTGCCGGGACAGCTATCACTGGCACCTGGAGATCTGCCCGCGCACCAGCATACCGACCGGTTTCGAACTCGGATCGGGCTTGTTCGTGAGCACTGTCAGCCCGGAGTCGGCCGCGCAGGCGCTGCGCGACGCGGTGATCGACGAGGCTTGATGCAAGCCCCCGCAACAGGCCGAGACAAGGCGCCGGCACAGCAGTACACTCACGTTTATCGTCTCTGACCAACCGCGACTGTCCGGGCCATGCCAGCGAAAAACAGCCATCTCGTCATTTCCGCCCTGGGCAGGGACCGGCCCGGCATCGTTGACCAGCTGTCGAAGGGCATCTACGAACTCGACTGCAACATCACCGACAGCCGCATGACCGTACTGGGGGGCGAGTTCGCTATCCTGCTGCTGGTAGAAGGCCCGTGGAATCGACTTGCAAAACTCGAGGACCAGGTTCCGGAGCTGCAGGAAAAGCTCGATCTGACGATCATCACGAAGCGCACAGGGGAGCGCACCGGCAATGCCAATCTGCTGCCCTACGGCGTGGACGTCGTGTCACTCGATCATCCAGGCATCGTTTACAGTCTCGCGAACTTCTTCTCGGAAAAGAACATCAATATCGAGGACATGACCACCAGCTCGTACGCGGCGGCGCATACCGGCACCCCGATGTTCTCGGTACGTATGAATATCGGCATCCCGGCGGACATTCACATTGCCGCGCTGCGTGACGAGTTCATGGACTTCTGCGACAGCATGAACATCGATGCCGTCCTCGAGCCGATCAAAGGCTGAAGCGGATCACAGAAGGACCAAAAGCATGGCTGGAATCACGGTCGGCGACCCCGTTCCGAACATCTCACTGCATTTGACGGGCGACCGTACCGCGGGTCTCGCGGACTATCTCGGAAAACCCCTGGTACTGTACTTCTACCCAAAGGCAAGCACGCCAGGCTGCACCCAGGAGGGCCTGGACTTCAGCGCGGCGATCGCGAAGTTCCGGCGCCAGTCGTGCGTGATCCTGGGCGCGTCACGCGACAGCCTCAAGGCACAGGAGAACTTCAAGGCCAAACAAGGCTTCCCGTTCGACCTGGTGGCCGACAAGGACGAGAACCTGTGCGACGCCTTCGGGGTTGTCAAGATGAAGAACATGTATGGGCGGCAGGTGCGCGGCATCGAGCGCAGCACCTTTCTTATCGACGCCGGCGGCATCCTGCGTCAGGAGTGGCGCGGCGTGAAGGTCAAGGGGCATGTCGAGCAGGTGCTCGACGCGGTCAAATCCCTGAACGGGTGACGCCACCCCCGTCGTACCCCCATCTCCCGGAGCATCATGGGCATCAAATCACGCCACGACAAGAAGCTGTTCATACTGGATACCAACGTGCTGATGCACGACCCCACATCGATCTTTCGATTCGCCGAACACGACATCTTCATGCCCATGGTGGTCCTCGAGGAACTCGACCGGGCCAAGAAGGGTACCTCCGAGGTGGCCCGCAACTCGCGCCAGGTGAGCCGCTTCCTCGACGAGTTGATGAGTTCCGCGTCCAAGCAGGATATCGACTCCGGGCTGCCGCTGCCGCGCTCCGCGAAGCAGCGCAACAGCGGCGACGACCTCGCCGAGAACGGGCACCTGTTCTTTCAGACCCAGCTGCAGCCCGCGCAGCTGCCGCAGACCCTGCCGGGCAATACGCCCGACAACAACATCCTGGGCACCGCGCTGGCACTTGCGGAAATGGCGCCGGACCGCCACGTGACCTTGGTATCGAAAGACATCAACCTGCGCATCAAGGCGGCCGTCATCGGCATCCATACCGAGGACTACCACAACGACCAGGTCCTCGAGGACGTCAACCTGCTGTACAGCGGCGAATCCGGCCTGCCCGCCGATTTCTGGGAGACACACAGCAAGGACATCGCGTCCTGGCAGGAGGACGGCCACACCTTCTACCGCGTGACTGGGCCGAATATCAGCGAGTGGTATGTCAATCAGTGCCTCTACATCGAGGGTGAGCAGCCGTTCGAGGCGATCGTCAGGGAGCGCGACGGCGCCGACGCAATCATCGAGATCGTCGACGACTACCGCACCAGCAAGCATGCGGTATGGGGCATCAGCGCCCGCAACCGGGAGCAGAATTTCGCGCTGAATCTATTGATGGACCCGAGGATAGACTTCGTTTCACTGCTCGGCACCGCTGGCACGGGCAAGACACTGCTCGCGCTGGCCGCCGGGCTGTCCCAGGTGCTGGATCAAAACCGTTTCCGCGAAATCGTGATGACCCGGGTCACCGTGCCGGTCGGCGAAGACATCGGCTTCCTGCCCGGCACCGAGGAGGAAAAGATGACGCCGTGGATGGGGGCACTGATGGATAATCTCGAGGTGCTGACCCAGACCGAGGGCGGCGACTGGGGTCGGGCTGCGACCGACGATCTGTTGCGCTCGCGAATAAGGATCCACTCGCTCAACTTCATGCGCGGCCGCACCTTTCTGAACAAGTACATCATTCTCGACGAGGCGCAAAACCTCACGCCGAAACAGATGAAGACGCTGATCACGCGCGCCGGCCCCGGCACCAAGATCGTCTGCCTTGGCAACGTGGCCCAGATCGACACCCCTTACCTGACGGAAACCACGTCGGGCCTGACCTATGTCGTGGACCGTTTCAAGAACTGGCCGCATGGCGGACACATCACGCTGCGACGCGGTGAGCGTTCCCGTCTGGCGGAATTCGCCTCCGAGGCACTGTAGCCGGCAGCGGTCGGCGCGGGTTCTCGGGATCAGGCGGCCGAACAGGCCGCGATGTGGCGTTCCAGTGCGGCCGCCGCCTCACGATAGGCCGCATCGACCGCTACAAAGGCCGATCCGGCGGCCGCCAGGTTGCCGTTGCGGGCCTCGTGTTCCGCGTGCCGGGCCAGCTCCGAGACCTGCATGGCACCGACGTTGGCGCTACTCGACTTGAGCGAATGCACCGGGATGACCAGGCCGTGCACATCCCCTCGCGCAATCGCATCCTGGGCCTGCACGACGAGTTCGGGGGCGTTACGCAGGAAGGTGCGCAACAGCCCCAGATAATCGTCCTCCATGATCTCACGGAGTTCGCCCAGCACCCGGTCGTCGAGGACCGGGCCAGAAGATCCGGCCGGCCGTTGCTCCGCGGGCGGCGACGGCGGTGTGGGCTCGTCGACCTTGCCCAGCCAGCTTGACACCATGGCGCGCAATTCCGGCAGGCTGACCGGCTTGGCAAGATAGTCGTCCATACCCGCCTTGATGCACTTGTCGCGGTCGCCCTCCATCGCGTTCGCGGGCATCGCCACCACCGGGGTCGGCAGCCGGCGCTCGGACTGCTCCAGCCGGCGGATACGCCGCGTCGCCTCGTATCCGTCCATGACCGGCATCTGGCAATCCATGAAGACGATGTCGAAACGCCCCGCTGCGAACTGCGTCAGTGCCTCCTTGCCATCGATCGCGGTGTCGCAGCGCAGTCCCAGTCTGGACAAGGCCTTCTTCACGACGCCGAGGTTCACCGGGTTGTCCTCGACCAGCAAGACCCGGCCGGAGAATTCGGCCGCCTCCGGTGATACCGGCGTCGTGTCCAGCCCGATATCATCGACCGATACGTTCAAGTCGTCGTAGACCTCCCCGGCGCGCACCCCGGTGGTGCCGAAACGGTTGCTCTCGACATCGAACAGGCGATGCAGGATTCTGCGCAGTGGCTCCGGCCGCAGCGCATCCGCCAGCACCAGTACACCGTAATCGCGCTTCAGCTTGTGTGCCAGCGTCTCCGAACGCAGTGCCACGACGACCGGCATCCGTTTCAACGCGTCGATGCTGCGCAGTTCGCCTAACAGACCGGGCAGCCGTCGCTCGAGACCCGCACCGTCGATCAATGCGAGTTCGTAGGTCCAACTCTTGCCGAGCTGACTGGTAGATCGCAGCCTCGCCAGCGCATCGGCCGGATCGTTGGTCGGCTCCTCGATCACACCCCAGTCGCGCAGCTTGCGTGCAACCTTGGCAGCGCCGTCAGGGTCGCGGATCAGCGTCAGTATTCGCACACCCTTGAGATCCCGGCGGGCCGACGGGACCTCGACCACGGACTTGCGCAGCGGCACCAGGAACCAGAAGGTGGACCCCTGCCCCGGCGTCGAACGCACCCCGATCCTGCCATCCATCAATTCGACCAGGCGCTTGCAGATGACCAGTCCCAGCCCGGTACCCCCGTGCTTGCGGGTGGTCGACGCGTCGGCCTGGCTGAAAGACTGGAACAGGCGATCCGAGGTATCGGCCGACATGCCGATGCCGGTGTCGGCCACCGCGAACAACAGCTCCACTTCCTTCTGGCTCGTCTTGCCGCGCGATACCTCGACCCGGATACCACCCTCCTCGGTGAACTTGATGGCGTTGCTGACCAGATTGATCAGGACCTGGCGCAGCCGGATGGGATCGCCGCGGACCGCCAGCGGAACCTTGTCGCTGACGCTGGCGCTGAGCTTCAGGTTGCGGTTGTGTGCACTGCCACTCATCAGCTCGGTCACGGAATTGACCAGGTCGCGGATATCCACCTCGATGGTCTCGAGCTGCAGCTTGCCCGAATCCACCTTCGCGAAATCGAGGATATCGTTGATGATGCGCAGCAGGTGGCGCGAGGAATTCTGCGCCGTCTGCACCAATTTCAACTGTTCCTCGTTCAACGGCGTGTCGCGAAGCATCTCGAGAATCGGCAGGATGCCGTTCAAAGGGGTGCGGATCTCGTGGCTCATCGTGGCAAGGAACTCGGTCTTGGTGCGGCTGGCATCCTCGGCGAGGTCGAGGATCTCGGCCAGCTCCGCCTCCAGCGTCAGGCGCCTGCCTTCGGCCTCGCGCAACTGGGCCTCGTCGTCGCTGAGCCGACGCTGCAGTTCCGCAGCCTCGACCCGCAGGTAGTGCAACTCGGCCTTGCCGCGTTCGATGCGGCGCGCGTACAAACCGGCCGTCACGGCCAGCAAAGCGAGCGGAAGCCAGATGCCCACCGGCAGCCACAAGCCCTCGAGGCCGGCATCCGGCGAATAGGCCAGGACCAGAACGAACAGCAGCTGGACGCCGAGCTGCCCCACCAAACCGGGCAGCCAATGCAGGTTCGGCAGCAGCGCCAACGCCAGTGCGAGCCAGGCGACGGACAACTGCAGCGCCGAATAGGGCTCGAGACCGGCCGCAACCACGGCGGCAAAGATCCAGGCCAGACTACAGACAGTCATCACGAGCGCGATCAACAGTCGCCAGCTAGTCAATGCCCGGCGGCTGAGCAGCTGTGCGGCGAGCAAAGGGCCGCCGATCGCGGCCAACGCGGCCGGCAGCCCGGCCCAGGTGAGCCAGTGGGTGTCGAGGCGGGTCACGTCGGTGCCGAGCCAGGCGACCAGGCCGGCGAGCAACAGCAGGGCCGCACCGGCCGCGCCGGCCAGCCGGGCATCGTGTTGCAGGCTCTCGATACCGATCAGGCCCTGCAGCGCGTGCGCCGCCGAAACGGAATCGCTCGACGGCACCTTGGTCTGGGCATCGCTTGTCGTCAAAGCGTCGATGATCCCCCCAGGAGGGGCTACCTGGATCTGCCCCATTGTTGAATTCAAACAGCGCGTTAGCGCAGGTCATTGTGGCAGACTCGGGCCAGATAGCATATCGTTGAACAACGCTCGCTAGGCCGGCAGCCGTCGCCTAGGCGTTGAACACCACCGTGGGGGGATGGGCAAGGCAATGGTGTTACCGCCAGACGTTACCCGTGTCGCGCAGGCCACGGAGAGGGACGCGTTCATCAGGCAACTGCCGAAACGGATCGCCGCGATCGAAGACATCTGGGCGAGACTCGAGACCGGCCAGTGGGACGGCGCCCAGCTCGAGGCCTTGTACGAGCGGGTGCGCGAAATCTTCGAATCGAGCAAGACCTTTTCCCTGTTTCAACTCAACGAGAGTGCGTTCTCGCTCGAGGTGTATCTGAGTTCGTTCGTCGGTTCGGACATCAGCCCGGGCCCGGCGCAGCTCGACGCGGTCGGCGGCCTGGTGCGCACCCTGAAGACCGCGGCCAACGTCACGGCGTCGACCGAACAGGAGCTGGGTGCCGGGTCCGGTCGCGCGGCAATACATCTGCTGGGCGAACCGGACGGCCTGACGGCGGAGCTGGCCACTGCGCTGCGCGCGCTGGACTGCGACGTGGAGCAGTTCGCAGACCCTGAGTCGCTGTTGGCGCAGCTGCAGCGATCCCCGCCCAAGGTCATCGTGGCCGACACAGCGACACTGCCTCAGATGGCACCGCTGTCGGCAGAACTGATCCGGCTGCGCAGCCACATGTCGATCGACGTCCCGCTGATATTCATCAGTAACTCGACCGCACTGCATTTGAGGGTCGATGCGATCAGGGCCGGTGGCGACGGCTATTTCGTAGCCCCGCTCGACACGGCCGCAGTCGCCGCCCAGGTGTGCGAAATGACGCGACCCGGTGAGCAGCGGCCCTCGCGTGTGCTGGTTGTGGAGGACGACCCGACCCAGGCCGATTTTGCCGCGTCGATCCTGCGCAAGGCCGGGATCGATGCATTGCAGGTCACAGAACCGGTCAAGGTGATCGAGAGTCTGCGCGCATTCCAGCCCGACCTGATCCTGATGGACATCTATATGCCGGAGGTCAACGGGATCGAGCTCACCACCGTGATCCGAGACCACAAGGAATTCGTCGCTGTCCCGATCGTGTTTCTTTCCGGCGAGCAGAATGCGGACAAACAGCTCGACGCGTTGAGCGTCGGCGGCGATGATTTCATTGCCAAGCCGATCCGCCCCAAGCACCTGCTCGGCATCGTGCAAACCCGCATACGCCGGGCCCGCCAGATGTTGAGCGCCACCGGACAGCCGGCCAAGCACGACCGCGTGACCGGTCTCTTTTCGCGCCAGCACTTTCTCGATCGCCTGGCGAGGCTGATCGACGACCAGGATCGCGCGAAATCGGCCGGTGTGATTCTGATCCAGCCGGATGAACTCCCGATGCTGCAGCAGAAGATTGGCGTCGGTGGCGTCGATCACCTGATGTCCGAACTCGGCGAGGCAATCGCCGACCAGGTTGGGGAAACCGACATCGCCGCGAGGATCGACGAACACAGTTTTGGCGTGCTGGCCAGGCGCGATAGCGAACAGGAGCTTTTCCTGCTTGCCGAGCGCATCCTGCACCGGATTGCCGGGCAGGATTTTCCGGACCGGCTGCGCAAGACCGCGAGCATCGGCCTGTGTTTCGTCGACGACGATCTGGACGATGC